>CABKMX010000206.1 GCA_902373595.1 uncultured Christensenellaceae bacterium | reverse complement strand
TTGCTCAGCTTGTCTGCGGCGTCCTGCACCTTTTCCGCCCTTTGGGCGAGTTTGCTCTTTTGGGGTTTGGTTTGATCTTCCATAGTTCTCCTCCGAAACTATAATAACCGAACTCCCCTTGCCCGCGCAAGCGTTTATGACAAAAAAATGAGACGCTTTCGCGTCTCGGTGCGCCTTTCGGCGTTCGGCGTCATGCCTTTGTGAAAGTCGTGTTGTTGCAATTGGGGCACGGCGGCATCTTGTCGTCCGCGCCGAGCTTGAGACAAAAACCGCAATTGCAGCAGGTGTAGCTGCCTCTGCCCGGCTTGTCGCCCGTCTTGTATTGGCAAACTCTCGACATCTCGGTGTTACCTCCTGTGGTTTATGTACCGGACATCTCTATTGTTGCCCGCGCGGCGCAAACGATACTACTTTTTTGTGACGTCGTATCCCTCTTTTTCGCTCCTGCCGTATTGACGGTCGAAATTCTCTTTGTTCTTGTCGAGATAGCGGCGATAGAGTTCGTCCGCGTCCATCCCGGCGGTCAGGCACATGCTGACAAAAAAGTGAAGGATGTCGACGAGCTCGGACTTGACTCGGTCGTCGTCGACGGGCTTGGGGTTTTTCCACCACTTGAAGTTGACCTCGTCGAGCAGTTCGGCAAGCTCGGACAGCATCGCGAGCGTCTTGCGCTGCATCCACTCGCACTCGTTGTCCCTGCTCGGCGCGTCAAGTCCGCGCCTCTCGACGATGTCGCCGTCAAGCTGAGCTTGAAGGTCGAATATCTTGTTCAGCTTGTCGGCGTCCGAACCGACGATCTTTGCTATCTTTTCTCTGTCCATAACACCTCACGCCCTCGAGAGAAATCTCTCCGAGAGGTCTTTGTCCACTTCGCGTCCGACATAGGCGACGCATGCGGCGGACAGGTCGAGTTCGCCCTCGATTGCCCTGCTCACTCCGTCGTAGTCGAGCGCGTATATCCTCTTGATGCGCTCGTCGAAGTCGAACAGTTCGTCCGCATAGAGCGCATGCTTGGCGAACAGCCGCATGATCGAGCCGCTGCTCTCCTGCCCGAGAAGGTAGGCGCCGCGCAATTGCTGCACGCCCCTTTCGAACTCCTCGCGCGTCAAGCCGTTTTTGCGGATGTCGGCGATGACTTCCGCCGCGACGTCCGCCGCCTTCGCGACCGAATCGCGGTTGGTGCCGATATAGACGTTGAGCGTGCCGTTGCCGACGTACGTCCCCTGATAGGAATAGACGTTGTAGGCAAGCCCCAGCTTTTCGCGAATCTCGAAGAACAGCCTGCTCGACATCCCTCCGCCGAGTATCTGATTGAGAAGCATCACCGCAAGGTCGTTGCCTGCGTTGTACTTGACGGACGGCATAGTGACGATGATGTGCGATTGCTCGATGTCCTTGAAGCGATAGTTTTGTACGGGCGCGCCTGCGCGCGGCGCGTCTTTCCACTCGCGCTCGCCCTTTGCGAATCTTCCGACAAAATACTTCTCCGCAAGCGCTTTGGCTCGGTCGAAATCGATGTTGCCTGCAATCGCGACCACCGTCGTCGAAGCGCGGTAGTTGGCGGCGATGTACGAAATCAGGTCTTCGCGCCCGAACTTTTTGACGTTGTCGCGCGTGCCGAGTATCGGCATCCCGAGCGGCGAAGAGCCGAAATAGCACGCCGCTGCGATGTCCGAACACACGTCGCCGTAGTCGTCCTCGGACATCGAGATCTCTTCGAGCACGACCTTCTTTTCGCGCTCGAGCTCCTCGGGGTCGAACACCGACTCGAACAGCAGATCGGACAGTATCTCGCAGCACTTGTCGCTCGCCTCGTCAAGCCCTATCGTATAAAAACAGGTCGCCTGCTTGGTCGTATAGGCGTTGATCTGCGCGCCGAGCGCGTCCACCTCTTTGACTATGTCGTACGAGGTGCGCGTCTTCGTCCCCTTGAACAGCATGTGTTCGATGAGGTGCGAAATGCCGTTGTTGTCCGCGCTCTCGTTGGCGCTGCCCGCGCCGGTCAATATGCCGATCGCGACCGACCTGACGCCCTCCATCTTGACGTGAACGAGCCTCAGCCCGTCTTGGAATGAAAAAAGTTTGGTCTTCATCGTTTCACCTTTCAATGATTATATTATATCGTGCGCGAAAAGTAAACTTTTTTGCCGCACATCTCGTTCGCCTCACCGTGCGGCATACGCGGTACGGGGCGCGCATATCATTTAGCGATGAAAAAATCGGGCAAATTTTCTTCGATAAAGATTGCCGCCGCGGCGAATACACTCATATTGGTGATGCTGGTTTCGCTGTCGCTGTTCGCGCTCGCTCCCATCGCGGACGAGACGACCGCGTCCGCGGACGGCGGCCCCGTCTATTCCGCCGCTTCGGACGACAAAATCGCGCTGATGTTCAATGTCTACCAAGGCGAAGAGTTTGTGCTCGACGCGCTCGACCTGCTCGACGATTACGGCGCAAAATGTACGTTTTTTGTCGGCGGATGTTGGGCGGACGACCACGTCGGCGTACTGCGCGAGATCTATGCG
>CABKMX010000205.1 GCA_902373595.1 uncultured Christensenellaceae bacterium | reverse complement strand
GCGTTCCACAAGCCGGGCGGCATGCTCGTCTACGGCATCCCCGAGTTCAGACTGCCCAAGGACAAGGTCGTCGCCAAGGAGATCGCCAAGCTCGAGGCGCTGGGCGTGACGTTCAGGCTCAACACGGTAATCGGCAAGACTTTGACGATCGACGACCTTTTGGACGAGTTCGACGCGATATTCATCGGCACCGGCGCGGGACTTCCCAAGTTCATGGGCGTGCCGGGCGAGAATCTCAACGGCGTCGGTTCCGCCAACGAATTTTTGACGCGCGTCAACCTGATGCAGGCGTACCGCGAGGACGCGATCACGCCCGTGTATTGCGGCAAAAAGGTCGCGGTCATCGGCGCGGGCAACGTCGCGATGGATGCGGCGCGCACCGCAAGGCGTATGGGCGCGGACGTGACGATCGTCTATCGCAGAGGGCGCGAAGAGATGCCCGCGCGCGGCGAGGAGATCGAGCATGCCGAAGAAGAGGGCATAGTGTTCGAGCTTTTGACCAATCCCGTCGAGGTGCTCGGCGAGGGCGGCAGAGTGACTGCGCTCAAATGCGTGCGAATGGCTCTCGGCGAGCCCGACGCGTCGGGCAGACGGTCGCCGGCGCCGATCGAGGGCAGCGAGTTCGAGATGGACGTCGATCAGGTGATCGTCGCGTTGGGCACAAGCCCCAATCCGCTGATTCGCAAGTCGACGGACAAGATAGAGTTTTCGCGCCGCGGCACGATCGTCGTCGACGAGGAGACCATGCGTACGAGCAATGACAAGATATACGCCGGCGGCGACGCCGTCACGGGTGCGGCGACGGTCATCTTGGCGATGGGTGCGGGTCGCAAGGCGGCTGCGGCGATCAAGGCAAAGCTCGGTTGACGCACACGGGCAGGAAAAATAACGATCAAGGAGAACGGAAGAGATGTTTTTGGACATAGCGACGATCTTTGTCAAACCGGGTAACGGCGGCGACGGCGCGGTGTCTTTTCACACCGAAAAATACGTCGCCAAGGGCGGACCGGACGGCGGCGACGGAGGCAAGGGCGGAGACATAATCTTTGTCGCGGACGCCAACTCTTCGACGCTCATCGACTTCCGTTTTGCCAAGCATTTCCGCGCCGAAAACGGCGCGAACGGCTCGGGCAAGAATTGCACCGGGCGCAGCGGACAAGACCTTGTCATCAAGGTGCCGCGCGGCACGGTCGTCAAGGACAAACAGACGGGCGACGTGCTCGCCGACATCTTTTACGACGATAGCCGCGTCGTGCTATTCAAGGGCGGCAGAGGAGGCAAGGGCAACGCGCATTTCGCGACTTCCCGCCGCAAGGCGCCGCGCTTTTCGCAGACGGGCGAGAAGACGGTCGAGGTCGAATTGACGCTTGAACTCAAGACGATCGCCGACGTCGGGCTGGTCGGCTTCCCCAATGTGGGCAAGTCGACGCTGCTCTCCGTCGTGTCGGCGGCGAGGCCCAAGATAGCCGACTATCACTTCACGACGCTGACGCCCAACTTGGGCGTGGTCGCGTACGGCGACGGCTCGTTCGTGATGGCGGACATCCCGGGGCTTATCGAGGGCGCGAGCCAAGGCGCGGGATTGGGCACGCGGTTTTTGCGGCACATCGAGAGGGTGAGGCTGATCGTTCACGTCGTCGACGTGTCGGGCTGCGAGGAGCGAGACCCGTATGACGACTTTGTCAAGATCAACAAGGAGCTCGGCGAATACAGCGCAAAACTTGCCGCGCTTCCGCAAATAGTCTGCGCGAACAAGTGCGACATCGCGACCGAAGAGCAGATTGCCGAGTTTGAGCGCAAGGTCGGGCAAAAGGTGATCCCGATCAGCGCGGCGACGAGAAAGGGCGTGGACGAGCTTCTCGCCGTGATCTCGGCGAGGCTTGCCGAGCTTCCCAAGCAACAGCCGCTCGAAGTGGTCGAAAGGCGTGAAGAATACGTCGATCCTTCGTCGTTCACGGTCGACATCGCCGAGGACGGAGCGTTTGTCGTCACAGGACCTTTGGTCGACAAGTTGACGCGCACGACGATACTCGACGACTACGGCTCGTTCAACTACTTCCAAAAGCGTTTGACGGACGCCGGCGTGATCGCCGCGCTTCTCAAAGCGGGGATGGTCGAGGGGGACACCGTGCGCATCGCGGACACGGAATTTGAATACGAAGAATGACAAAAAGCGAAACATATCGCAAAAAAGGAGAGATATGAACACATCGGACAGGGCAAAATTGCGTTCGATCGCGATGACTGAAAAGGCGATCACGCAGGTGGGCAAAAACGGCGTCACCGACACCGTCTTGAAGCAGGTCGACGAGCAATTGACCGCGCGCGAACTCGTCAAGGTCAGCGTGCTTCGCAACTCGGACGACGACGTCAAGACCGTCGCCGACGCGCTTGCCGACGCGCTCGGCGCGGAGATAGTGCAGACGCTCGGCTTCAAGATCACGCTCTATCGCTTCTCGACCGCCGACGGGGTCAAGCATCTTTTGTGACAAAAGTCGATGATCACCGAAAAGCAATTCATCACAATGCTCGAGCTTCAGTCG
>CABKMX010000204.1 GCA_902373595.1 uncultured Christensenellaceae bacterium | reverse complement strand
AACATTGAAGTTTTTCAAAGTTTCAAAGCGGAGTGTTTTTCGAAAAAATTTACTAAAAATTGCCACACCTTGTCATATTTTCGGGGCGATAATATGAACAGAAAAACGAACATATGTTCAGAAAAAGTGCGCTCAATCTTGATTTTGAGAAGATTGTGGCTTATACTGACTGCGGAGGGCAAAGATGAACCGACACAACAAAAACGAATGGACAAAGGTACTGCTGGGGGCATACGAATTTTTGCCCGCGGCAGTCAAAGCGGCAAAGGCGGAGGCGCAAAGTCTTGCGCTTTCGGGCTATGATTTCAACGGCGACATCGTTGAATTGGTGAGCAAGGTGATCGATTGCAACAAGCGCGCGGAGAACTACGTCAATGCGTTTGTGCTCATCGGCGAGGGGCTCAAGCGAATCGGCGCAGAAAAGGCGTTGTTGCTCAAGGATGTGTTCGTGGGGAGAATGACGCTTTGCGAACACGCAAGCAGAATGGGCTTATCCAAAAGCGGTATGCGCCGCAGGGCGAGGGAGGCTTTGTGCAGCTTCGAATGCGCTTGCAAGATGCAGGGTTATGGGGAGGAATGGTACAACTCAAGATTCGGCAAGGACATGCTGTTCGACAAGATCAGGGAGAAAGTCAATGCACGTAATCCGGCAATTTGAAACGCACCGCGCCGCGCCAAAACCGCGCTAAAATGCGACATAGAACTCTTTAGACAAACAGAACCAAGCAGCTTTAAGCGAGCGACTTGGTGCAGGTTTGCGGCGAAAGGGTTGTGACGCGTACCTCAATGGTACGCGAGCGTTCCGAGAGACGCAAAGATGCCCAAACGAGCCGCTTAAAGCGGTGAACTGAGCCGCGCCGCAAAGCGAGCGCGGAACAGAAAATGCCGCGTGGGAAGGGGAGTATTGAGGGGAAACCCAAAAATAGCGAGTATGAAAAACCGCGCACTGTTTGCGATGCAAACGCGCGCGGTTTGATTCGAAGCGTCAATTTTTGGGTTGCCTCTCAAAGCGAAGCTAGAGGTCGTAGCGGTCTTTGCGGTTTTTGACAGGCCTAAAGATGAGGAAGATCACCACCACGCACAGCACGCAAATCAGCGCAATCATGATTCCTCTGACGACGTTGCCTTGACCGGGCTCGGCGGCGTCGCCGTCGGGAGTGTCGATGACCGGGTCGTCGGACGTGTGGTCGGATTTCTCCTCGTGATGCAGGGGGACGCTCGTCAGCGAGATTGCCGGCACCGAAGTCGAGCCTGCGGGGATGAGCACGTCCGAGGTCACGATGTCGCCGAGAATGGTGTAATCAATGCGCACAAACAGATATGTACCGGGCAAATCGTTCGCGGAATTGTCCTCTGTGCGAATGCCGTAAAATTGCTTGATCGTGACGTTGGCAGCGGTGAGATTGTCGATTTCGCCTGCGGGTGTCGCGGTAGTCAGAGTGCCGGTCGCGGCTACGGAGACCTGATCCAAAAGGTATGCTCCGCGCTTTGCGTCCGCCGAGAGATCCCAGTCGTCAATCTTGGCGTTGGCGCGAAGCTCGCTCGTCTTGACGAAGAATTGCGGCGCGTCGGTCAAGTTGCCGTAGACGATCGGGGTATAGTCGCCCACCGCTTCGCCGCTCTTGAAGACGTAGTAGGAGACGGGCACGGAAAACACTTTGGCATAGCCGTCGCCGTCCGCGACGTAGACGTCGAGGGGAGCGGTGACTTGATACTGCACTTGCTCGCTCTCGTCGGCTGCGACTGCGGTCAAGCCGCAAAACAGCGTCAGGGCGACGGCGAGGAGCAACAGGAGTGAACAAAATCTTTTCATAACTTCTCCGAATGGTTTACCTATATTATACACTATTCGGAGCAAAACGCAATGCCAAATTGCGCGCAAAAAGCAAATTTTGAGCGAAAGAAGTTGAAGGAGGGAATATGGCAACGTCAAAAGAGCGCGAACTGAAGCTGCTCGCCGACATCCTCGACATACAGGCGGAGGAGGAGAGGCGGTATCGCAACGGCGCGCTCAAACGCTACAACAAGGGCAAAAAGGTGCACCAAAAGCAGATGGCTTTTCACCGCTGCCTCAAACGCAATCGCTGGGTGTTCGGCGGCAACCGCAGCGGCAAGACGGAGTGCGGCGCGGTCGAGGCGGTGTGGTGGGCGAGGGGGATACATCCCTATCGCGCAAACAGAGACGGAGCGGAAGGGTGGGTGGTGTCGCTGTCGTACGAGGTGCAGCGCGACGTCGCGCAGGCAAAGATCTTGCGCTATCTCGACCCCGATTGGATAGAGGAGATCGTGATGTCGTCGGGTCGGAAAGAGGCGCCGTCGCGAGGGATAATCGACTACATGTTGATCAAAAACGTGTTCGGCGGGCTGTCCAAGATCGCGTTCAAGAGCTGCGACCAGGGGCGCGAAAAGTTTCAGGGCGCGTCGCTCGACTTTGTCTGGTTCGACGAAGAGCCGCCGCTCGACATCTACCGCGAATGCAAGATGCGCGTCCTCGACAAGCGCGGCGAAATCTGGGGGACGATGACGCCGCTCAAGGGCTTGACGTGGGTCTATGAC
>CABKMX010000203.1 GCA_902373595.1 uncultured Christensenellaceae bacterium | reverse complement strand
CAGCAATACACATCTGACCTCGCGGCAAAGTATTCGGTGGGCGACGACCCGGTGATCAAGCCGGGCGGCGTCATTTGGTATGGCATGATCAAGGATATGGCGAGCGTCGACGACGGCGGAATGGGGTCGATGATTGACGATTACATCAAAGACTATGGTCTCACTTTCGAAAAGTTGATGGAGATTGCCCAAAGCATGGCGGAAAACCCCGAGATTGAGGCGATGTTCCACCCCGACGATCAGACCTATTTGATCATGTTGCAGCTGTCCGCGCCCAGCTCGTCCGACGAGGCTATGGACCTTTTGGACCACATCGAGAAGACCGTCACGGATGCCGGCTACGACGTCGCGCTCGGCGGCAGCAGTCAGATTACGCGCGACGTGTTCCAGAGCACAATCGGCGAGATTCCCAAATATCTCGTCGTCGGCATCTTGGTGATGTTCATCATATTGCTGTTGACGACGACGTCGTTGATGGAGCCGATCATCTTCATGTTGACGCTCGGCGTGTCCATCATGGTCAATATGGGCACCAACATCATCTTGCCCAGCGTCAGCGTCATTACGTTCGCCGCGTCGTCGATTTTGCAGCTTGCGCTGTCGATGGACTATGCAATCTTCCTGATGCACCAATACGAACTCGAAAAGCAGTCGACGCTCGACAATCGTCTCGCGATGCAAAAGTCGATCCCCAAGACCTTCTCGACGATCGCCGCGTCGGCTCTGACAACGGTGGGCGGCTTCCTCGCGCTGTTCTTCATGAAGTTTGAAATCGGCGCAGACCTCGGTCTCGTGCTTGCAAAGGGCGTCGCGCTCAGTTTGCTCACGGTCATCTTCTTGCAGCCCAGCCTCATGTTGTTGTTCGACAAGGCGAGAGAGAAGACAAAGCACCGCATTCTCGTCCCCAAATTCAAGACGACCAGCGGCTTTGCGGTCACCTATCGCAAGACGCTCGTCGTAATCGCGCTCATCTTGCTGATCCCTGTCGCGGTGTTGCAGGGCAAGGTGGAGCTGTCCTACATCAAGTTCACCGACGAAAACCCCAACCCCACGCAGGTGGAGCAGGTCGTCGACTCGATGAGCAACTCGATCATCGTCATTGTGCCGACAGACACGGACGGCGACGGCGTGAACGACTATGACAGGCAATACGCGTTCATCGAGGACGTCAAGGGCATGGATCACGACGTCACCGCGATGATGGGCTTGTTCACAATGATTCCCGAGGACGGTACGGGCATCATAGATATGGCTATCGACCTCAACAACCCCGATTCCGAGTTCGCCAAGAAGATTGAAAATCTCTTGCAAATGGCGGAGGATTGGGGACCTATCCCGGGCATCGACATCGACGAGATGAAGGGCATGCTCGACACCGCGAAGAACATGATAGGCGGCTTTGTCAACAACGGCTATACGATGTATACGATCATGATTGACTGCGAGGCGGAGTCTGCCGAGGCGGAGGCGGCGCTTGCGGACATACACGCGATACTCGGCGACTATTTCGGCGAAGATTACTATTTGACGGGCATGTCGCAGGCGGTCGAGGACCTCAAAGAGATCACTCCCACCGACTTCAACATCGTGACGATCGTGTCCGTATTGATCATTTTGGTCGTGCTGTTGTTCACGCTGCGTTCGTTCAAGATGTCGGCGATCATCATTGCGGTCATCGAGTTCGGCATCTTCGTCAACCTGACGTTGTGTTACATCGTCGGGCAGCAGATCAACTTCATGGCGTACATCATATTGAGTTCGATACAGCTCGGCGCAACGGTCGACTATGCGATCTTGTTCACCGTCAAGTACAAGAACTATCTCGGCGCGTTGCCGGCGAGACAGGCGGCGTACAAGGGCTTGACCGAGAGCGGAGTGTCGATCCTGACGTCGGTCGCGATTTTGGCGGGGTGCTGTCTGTCGGTGTCTCTGATCACCAGCAACCGCATCGTGTCCGAGATCACGATGCTCATCGCGCGCGGCGCGATCATCAGCGGCATATTGGTGCTCGTGTTGCTGCCGGCGCTGCTGATCATGTTCACCGGCAATCAAAAGCTCAAAGGCGCGCGCATACGCAAGCGGCAGCGCAAGCTCTTCCGAAAGGAGACCGATCCCGACGAGGGCAAGGAAGAGAGCAACGCTCAACAGGTTTGAAACAGGTCAAAAAAGACCGCCGCAGATCGCGGCGGTCATATTTTTTGCTTTTTGCTAAGTTCAATCTTCGTCTTTTGCGGCGGCGGCTTGAAGGAGCGGCTCTTCCTGCGCTTCGTTGGGGTCGTAGATGCCTCTTTCTCGGTCGAATGCAAGCCCGACAGTCTCGGCGCTGACCTTGCAGGCAAGCTCCGTCTCGACGGGCATCGTCGCGTAATTCGACGGATCGATGTCATAGATGAGCGGATCGTCGACGTTGTAAAATTCGCGGTATTTGCGGATGTACATCTCCATTGCTCGGCGGTGCAGGTCGTTTTCGCGCTCCTTGAGCGGCAGCGACTTGTCGGGATACAGCGCCGGCATCACGAACAGCGTCACCTTGTAGGACGCCTTGAACAGCTTGCGAATGCCTGTCGGCTCGGA
>CABKMX010000202.1 GCA_902373595.1 uncultured Christensenellaceae bacterium | reverse complement strand
CATCAATTGCATGCGTTGCGTCGCCGCCTGCCGCAAGCAGAGCGTCAACGCGATAGGTCCGATCGGCAGGGGCTTCCACGTCCACATCGGCAGCGCGTTCGACAGACCGCTCGTCGATTCGCCGTGCGTGGGCTGCGGGCAATGCATCGTCGCGTGCCCGGTCGGCGCGCTGTCCGAGAGGACGACGACGGGCGACGTATGGGCGGCGCTTTCCGATCCGTCCAAAAAGGTGGTGTTCTTCACCGCGCCGTCGATCAGGGCGACGCTGGGCGAGGCGTTCGACATGCCTGTCGGCACCAACGTCGAGGGCAAGATGGTCGCGGCGATCCGCAGGCTGGGTCCGGACGCGGTGTTCAACATGGACGTCACCGCCGACCTCACGATCATGGAGGAGGCGAGCGAGCTGATCAACCGCATCAAGACGGGCAAGCCGCTGCCGATGTTCACGTCGTGCTGTCCGGGATGGATCAAGTTCGTCGAACAGACCTATCCCGAGATGATCCCGCACCTTTCGACCTGCAAGTCGCCGCAGCAAATGTTCGGCGCGTTGCTCAAAAGCTATTGGTGCGAAAAGAACGGCATCGATCCCAAGAACCTCTACGTCGTCAGCATCATTCCGTGCACGGCGAAGAAATACGAGTGCACGCGCGAGGAGATGAAGGACGACGTCGACGCGGCGTTGACGACGCGCGAACTTGCGCGCATGATCAAGACCGCGGGCATCAAGTTCGCCGAGCTTCCCGACGAAGAATTTGACAATCCGTTCGCATTGGCGTCGGGCGGCGGCGCGATCTTCGGCGCGACGGGCGGCGTCATGGAGGCGGCGTTGAGAGCGGCGGCGCATATGCTGGACGGCAGCTTTGAGGTGCTCGACTTCTTCAGCGTGCGCGGCGCCGAACCGATCAAAGAGGCGACCTATCTCGTCGCCGGACACCCGATCAAGGTCGCGGTCGCGTCGGGGCTTTCCAATGCGCGCAAGATCGTCGAGCAAGTCAAGTCGGGCGAGAAGAAGTACGATTTCATCGAGATCATGGCGTGCCCGGGCGGCTGCGTCAACGGCGGCGGGCAGCCGACGCTCTCGGACAGCGTCCGCAATTCCACCGAGCTCAAAGAGGCGAGGGCAAAGGCTCTCTACACGTCGGACGCGACCAACAAATTGCGCCGTTCGTCCGACTCGCCGGTGATGAACGTCATCTACGACGACTACTTCGGCTTCCCCAACAGCGCCAAGGCGCACAAGCTCCTTCACACGTCCTACAAGGCGGACAAGAAGGTCTGATACAGCCAAGAAAAGGACGGTCCCCGAGCCGTCCCATGCAGAAGAAAAGACGCGGTTCCAAGGAGCCGCGCCTTTTTCGCGAGCAGCGGTTTGAGTCAAGCGTGAAGGTCGATCGAGCGCGGCGCCGCTCTCAAAACAGAGAAAAAGGCTAAACTGCAAAACGCCGGTAGACTTGTTTGAACAAGAATTGCAAAAGTGTTGCACTTAACTTGACGATTTACTGACGCAAAAAAGCGGGGCGGTTCGCCTCGCTTTTTCAATCTTCGTATTGCGTCAATTTGCCGTCTTCTTTCAAGCCGGCGAAGTCATGCTGCCGGAGGTATTCGTAGACTATGATCGCCACGCTGTTGGCGAGGTTGAGCGAGCGCGCGTTTGCGCGCATAGGTATGCGCACGCAATCGTCGTAATTGGCGTGCAGGATGTCCTCGGGCAGCCCCTTTGTCTCCCTGCCGAAAAAGACGTAGCAATCTCTTTGGTAATTCACCTCGCAATGGGTGTGTCTGGACTTGGTCGACGCGTACAAAAATTGCGTGCCCGTGTTTGTCTTCGTTACTTTGAGGTCGGTCGGGACGTCGCCTGTGTCCGCCGCCTTGTCGCCGAAGTTTGCGGCGAGGAAGGCGTGCATGTCGGGATATCTGCGCACGTCCGAGATCTCCCAATAGTCGAGACCGCTGCGTTTGAGATATTTGTCTTCCCAGCTGAATCCGCACGGCTCGATGACGTGCAGGACCGCGCCGGTCGCCGCGCAGGTGCGGACGATGTTGCCGGTGTTGTTGGGGATCTCGGGGTTGACCAGGACGACGTTGATCATGCCAGCGCCTCTCGGAGCAGCGCGATCGAAAAATCGAGACGTTTGAGGCTCTCTTCTTTGCCCAGCAATTCCGCCATCTCGGTCGCGCCGCCGGGGGTGGTCGCCGCGCCGGTGATCGCGAGGCGGAGGGGCAGATAGATCTGACCCGTCTTTTTGCCCTCTCTTTCGGCGAGCGCGTTGAGCGCGGCTTTGAGCGACTCGTCCGTCCACTCGTCGACGGAGGGGAGCAGCTCGGCGCACTTTTGCAGCACTTCGAGCGCGAGCGGCATCGTGATCTTCATCTTTTTGTGTTCGAACATCGTCGGGTCGTACTTGCCGAACGAGCGCAGGCACTCCACCTTTTCGGGGATCTCGGACAAGATCTCGACGCGGGGGATGAGCAATTTTGCGACTTTGAGATAGTCGTACTTGCCGGCGACCGCGCTCTCGTCCAGGAACTTGCGCGCGCGCTCGACGAACTTCTCGGGGGTCATCTCCTTGATGTATTCGCCGTTGAGCC
>CABKMX010000201.1 GCA_902373595.1 uncultured Christensenellaceae bacterium | reverse complement strand
CCTGTCGACAATGCGCTTGTACTCGTCATAGCCCTTGATTGCGCCGGTGTCCCGGGCGTTGAGGTGCCCGAAGTCTATGCACGGCAGCAGCATGTCATAGCGCTTGCACATCTCGATGATCTCGTCGAGGTCGCCGAGCTGCGCCTTTTTGCCCATCGTTTCGGGGCAAAGCCACAGGTCGCCGAAGCCATGCGACAGCACGTCTTCCATCAAGACGTCAAGACGTCTGAACAGCACATCCATTGCCTGCTCTCTCGTCTGACCGGCGGGCGCGCCGGGGTGAAAGACGCATCTTTTGCCGCCGAAAGCGCGCACGGCTTTGAGCGAAGACAGGATATATTCGTGGTTGTTCGCCGCCTTTTGTTCGTCCGTCGTCGCCAAATTGATGAAATACGGCGCATGCACGGACATCTCGATACCGTTTTCGGCAAAGACCGCGCCGATTTTGCGCGCCGTCTCTTCGCCCACTCTGACGCCGCGTCCGAACGAGTACTCGAACAGGTCGAGCCCCAACTCTTTGAGCCACGGAGCGGCTTGAACGGTCGCGGTGAAGCCCATCTCTTTGAACTTGTCGCAAGTGCCGCTTGGTCCGAATTTTATCATTTGTCACCTCCGCCGAGCAATTCAAGCGCCTGCGCCGCGTCGCGGTCGATTTGCGCCTTGAGCGCGCTCGGATTGTCGAATTGTACGATATCTCTCAATCTTGCCACGAATGCCACTTCGATTGTCTTGCCGTAGAGGTCGCCCTCCCAGCCGATGACGAGGCTCTCGACATTGTAGCTTTCGTCGCCGAACGTGGGGTGCGTACCTACGTTGGTCACGGCGTGATATGTGTGCCCGTCGATAGTGACGTCTGTCGCGTACACGCCTGCGGCGAGCCGCAATTTGTCTTGAGGGAAAGGTATGTTTGCGGTCGGAAAGCCGAACTTTTTGCCGTCGCCCCTGCCGTGGACAACCTCTCCGAGCACGAAATACGGCTTGGGCAGCCACTCGTTGATTTTGGCGATATTGCCGACCGCGACCGCTCGCTCTATCTCGCGCGAAGCGATCTTTTTGCCGGGCGCATACTCGAGCATATCGCAAATCTCGTACGCGATACCGCGCTCGCGGCATACATCGGCAAGCATATCGACGCCGCCCTTTGCACCGGCTCCGAAGGTGTAATCGCTGCCTGCGACGACCGCGACGATGTTGTGCGCGTCAAAGAGCGTTTTCGCAAACTCTTGAGCTTGAATTGCAAAAAAAACTCTGTCCGGCGCCGCGCAAAAGATCTCTCCGACGCCGAAATGCGACATCCTATAGACGCGTTCCTCAAATGTGAAGACGGGCTTGCGGTCTGTGCCGAGAACGGCATGCGGATTGCCGTCGAACGTGAACGCGGCGACCTTTGCGGAGCGTGCCGAGGCAAGATTGCGAGCGCAATCCACCACCCTTTTATGGCCGTTGTGGAAGCAATCGAAAAAGCCAAGACAGAGCACGACGGGTTCCGTCGTCCTGTCGTCCCAGGCGTATATATCGCATCCGAAAAGTCTCTTCATATCAATCACAAAGCCTGATATACAATTTATATCCGTCGTCGTTTTTACGCGCGACCCCGAGCAACTTGCAGCAAAACACGGCGACGTCGCCGTCCGCGTCCAAATCTACCGTTCTGCCGTTCAGCAACTTGAACGCCGAATTTTCGTCGACCTCCGCGCGCGGCATCAAGCTGTCGAGCGCAGTCGAAACGTCCGTAAGATGCGCCGTCGGGTCGGCGAGAAACTCGTCGAGCGGCGTACAATCGTCGAGCGAAAAATTCCCAGAGCGAGTTCGCGTGAGCGCCGTCATAAAACCGAGCGTGCCGACCGAAAGCGCAATATCGCGGCAGAGACTGCGAATGTATGTGCCCGAGCCGCAAACGACATCGAAAGTCATGCTTTTGACGCTGTCGCCGTCCATATCGAATGAGCGCGGCTCGATTGAAAAAATCTTCACTTGCCGTTTTGGAACGACGAAATGCGCGCCGCGTCTCGCAAGGTCGTACGCGCGTCTGCCCTCGATGTTGAGCGCGCTGTATTTTGGCGGTATCTGTTCAATCGCGCCGATGAAATTTTTCATCGTGTCGATCAAAGCGTCCTTTGTCGGAAGGACGTCCGTCCTGTCCGTGACGGCGCCCTCGGCGTCGAGCGTATCGGTAATGCAGCCGAATTCGACCGTCGCGCGGTACTCCTTCGACTTGTCGAGCAAGAGGTCGAACAACCTTGTAGCCTTGCCGAATCCGAGCACGAGCACGCCGTCCGCCATCGGATCGAGCGTGCCCATATGGCCGCATTTTTGCCTTTCTCCGCACGCGTGCGAGAGCGCTCCGCGGCACTTGACGACGACATCGGATGACGACATCCCCTTTGGCTTCGCGATTGCGGCGAGCGCGCAAATTTTCATAACCAATCACCGCACGCCTTGAGAAGGCGCTCTTCGACCTCTTCGTAGCACCCGAAGATTTTGCAGCCTGCGGCATTGAAGTGTCCTCCGCCGTCGAAGATATCGGCTATCCGCGACGCGTCGACGTCGTCGTCGGTGCGGATGCTGACCTTGAATTTTTCGTTTTCCGTCTCCGTCATGG
>CABKMX010000200.1 GCA_902373595.1 uncultured Christensenellaceae bacterium | reverse complement strand
GCGAGAGGATGAAAGAGGTCCCTCAAGACGCAAAGATCAAAAGTCATATCCTTCTCATTCGCGCCGGCTTCATCAAGCAGGTCGCAGGCGGCATCTATACGATGACGATGCCCTGCCAAAAGATGAGTCAAAAGATTCAAAAGATTATCCGCGAAGAGATGGACGCCGAGGACGGGCAGGAAGTGCTGTTCCCGGTCGTGATGCCGCGCGAACTGTGGGAGCAGTCGGGCAGATATTCGTCAATCGGCGACGAGATGGTGCGCTTCAAGGACAGGGGAGGCAGAGATATGCTTCTCGGCATGACGCACGAAGAGGCGGCGGTGCACCTTGTCAACCACACCGTGTCCAGCTATCAGCAACTGCCGATCATGATCTATCAATTGCAGACCAAGTTCCGCGACGAGGCGAGACCGCGCGGCGGACTCATCCGTGTGCGCGAGTTCACGATGAAGGACGCCTATTCCTTCCACACCGACTACGCCGACCTCGAGAAGTACTACTACCGCATGTATGACGCCTACTATCGCATCTTCAAGCGCATCGGGCTCAAAAACTTTGTCGACGTCAAGTCGGACAGCGGCATGATGGGCGGTTCGATTGCGCACGAGTTCATGCTGATTACCCCCGACGGCGAGGACAGCATCGTGTTCTGCAACGACTGCGATTACCGCGCAAACATGGAGGTCGCGACCTCGGTCATCGCCAAGGGCGAGCGCGTCGAAGAGGACGCGCACGAGATCTTCACCGGCGAGGACAAGACCATCGAAGAGGTGTGCAAACGGCTTAACATTTCGGCGAGCAAGACGGTCAAGGCGGTCGTCTATGCGGTCAAGGGCAGTGCGGACGAGCTGGTCGTAGCGTTCGTCAGGGGCGACCTCGAGGTCAACGAGGCGAAACTCAAAAAGGTGCTCGGCAAAAACGTCGTCGCCTACGACGGCGGCATCAGCGAGGACATCGTATGCGGCAACATCGGAGCGATAGGGCTTTCGGACAAGCTCGTCAAGGTGTTCGACAAGTCGCTCCAAGGCGAGAGCGGCATGGTCACCGGCGCGAACAAGCCCGAATATCACATCGCCGGCGTCGACGTCGACCGCGACTTCGGCGTCAAGGAGTTCGTCGACATCGCCAAGGCTGCCGAAGGGCATCGCTGCCCCGTCTGCGGCGGCACGCTTCGCGTCGAGAACGGCATCGAGATAGGCAACATCTTCCAGCTGGGCACCAAGTACACCGCGTCCATGAACATGACGGTCAACGGTCCCGACGGCGCCGCGTTCAATCCCATCATGGGCTGCTACGGCATCGGCGTGGGCAGGGCAATCGGTTCGATTGCGCAGGAGTCCAACGACGAGTACGGCATGATCTTGCCGATGAGCGTCGCGCCGTGGCAGGTGCACGTCTGCGCGCTGCGCTATGATGACGAGGCGGTCAAAGCCAAGGCGGACAAGCTGTACGCCGACTTGCAGGCGGCGGGCGTCGAGGTGCTCTTTGACGATCGCAATTGCGGCGCGGGCGTCAAGTTTGCCGACGCCGACCTCATGGGCATGCCCATCCGCGTGGTCATCTCGCCCAAGACGCTTGCCGAGGGCAAAGTCGAGGTCAAACTTCGCCGCGAAAAGGGCGCCGAGCGCGTCGCTCTCGAAGACGCCGTCGCCGAGATTCGCAAACTCATCGAGTCCGAAATGCAGGCGTTGAAGGCGTAAAAACCCAAAACAGGTCAAAAAAATCGACCCTCTCGCGAGGGTCGTATTTTTTGTTCGAGATCAAAAATAGAAGACGGACAGAGCGTACAGCACTTGTGCGGTGCAATAGCTGAGCATGACCAGATATGGCGCGACCCTATGCGGAATGCGCGCCGCAGGGCAATAGTGTTTGAGCCCGAGAATGATGTCCGAGAAGGTGAACAGGCAGGTCGCGACGATGACGACGATGCCTGCCTTGGACGGATTGCCCAAGTAGAACGACACGCCGCCGACGATCGTGCCGCCCAGCACGAGGAAGTAGAACAGCATCAGCACGCTCTTTGTGCGGCTCAAAGTGATCTTGCCCATCACCATCAGCGCAAGCATGACCAGCGGCAGCACGGGCAGCGCAAGCAGGAGATAGGGCGTCTGCGAGATGGGCGCATAGTAGTACAAGAGGATGAGATAAATTATGTGCCCGGCAAAGAAGTTGGCGGTGCCGATGATGGAAAAGAAGTTTTCGTCATAGCTGCCGTCGGGGAAGAACGCGTCGAGACACAGCAATATGTCGCCGATCGCGCCGAACACCAACGCGCACAAAATGAAGATGCCGTAATCGAAACTTTGCTTGTTGAACAGGAGCGCGATCACACCGCATGCCAAAAAGAGCAGGCTCGCGAACAATTTGAACACGAACTCGCGGTGTTTGTGGTTGTGCACGTCGCAATACGCCTTGACGCCTGCGCACACCACGCTCAAAACTCCTATCGCAATGAAGTAACCCATAACTCTATCATACTTTATCAAACGCGCAAAGTCAATAAAAACAATGCTCAATGCGAAATGCGCAATGCACAATGCACAATGCGAAATGCTCAATGCGAAATGCGCAATGTTTGAAAATTCGTGCACACGAGCCGGCACAG
>CABKMX010000199.1 GCA_902373595.1 uncultured Christensenellaceae bacterium | reverse complement strand
ATCGCGAGTTCGCGCCCTATCTGTCGGGAGAGATCTCGTTGCAGCAATTGAGAGAACAGATAAAAAAAGATACGCGCAGGTATGCCAAACGGCAAGAGACGTGGTTTTCGCGCTACAAGTTTGCTATTGAAGTCGATCCGTTTTCAACGCCGATTGACGAGCTTGCCGCGCTTGCGCTGTCAAAAGACGGATATTTTTACGGAGAAGACAATGCAGAAAATCGATAAAAAAGTTTACGACTTCGTCAATGAGGCGGAGAAAAAGATAGCCGGCGAGCTTGCGCGCGTCGACGCGATTGCGCTTGCCAATCAGGCGAAGGTGCTCGATGCTTTTCATGAGTACAATATCGGTCAGCGCCACTTTGCGCAGACCAACGGCTACGGCTACGACGATATAGGCAGAGACTCGCTGGCGAACGTGTTCGCGTACGCTTTCGGGGCGGATAGCGCGGTCGTGTCGCCGCAGATTGTATCGGGCACACACGCGTTGACCGCTGCGCTGTTCGGACTTTTGCGTCCGGGCGACGTACTTTTGTCGGTAAGCGGCGAGCCGTACGACACGCTCAAAGAGGCAATCGCCGGCAAAGGCACCGGTTCGCTTGCCGATTACGGCGTCATCTATGACAGCGTACCGCTTAAGGACGGCAAACTCGACTTTGACGCGATAAAGCATGCGTTCGGCAATCACAGCCGTATAAAGGTCGTCTTTGTCGGCAGATCGCGCGGCTATGAATGGCGCGACGCGCTGTCTGTCGAAGAAATCGGCTGCATGTGCAAATTCGTCAAATCGCTGCAAGGCGACGTCATCGTCATGTGCGACAATTGTTACGGCGAGTTTGTCGACACAATCGAACCGGTCGCGGTCGGAGTCGACATCATGGCGGGATCGCTCATCAAAAATCCGGGAGGCGGCATCGCGCCTACGGGCGGTTATATATGCGGTAAAAAAGCGCTCGTCGAGCAGGCGACATACCGACTCACATCCCCGTCGATTGGCTGTGAAGTCGGGTCGTATGCCTACGGCTACCGCGAGTTCTATCAAGGCTTTTTTCTTGCGCCGCACGTCACCGCGCAGGCAATAAAGACGAGCATGCTCTTCGGCGCGGCGTTCGATATGCTCGGATATGACACCATGCCCAAACCGGGCGCAATTTGCCGCGACATAATCAGGTCAATCAAATTCAACACCGAAGAGGAGTTGACGGCGTTCGTTCGCGCGATTCAATACGCTTCGCCCGTCGACGGCAACGTCACGCCGTTTGCCTGGGATATGCCCGGATACGAAGATCAAGTCATCATGGCGGCAGGTACTTTTGTCGCAGGCGCGTCGATTGAGCTCTCCGCCGATTCGCCTATACGCAAACCGTACATCGCCTATCTTCAAGGCGGTTTGACCTATGAACACGGCAAGATCGCGCTTGCCGGTTGTCTGCAAGGTCTCGGTTTGATCAAGTGAGCGAGGCGGAGTCAGAGGGAAGTTCATTCGTTGCGCGTATCCTGCCGCTTTGACAAAAAGAACGAAAAATTCACTTGCGCATAATGTAATATTCCGACGAGGATACGTTCGAACAAAAGTTGCAAAGTCGTTGACTTGCGCAAAATTAAGCATAATACTTGTACAATTGTGTTCACATAAAAACAAAAAGCCGGCTTGACGCCGGCAAATTTATTCATCGACTTCTAACAAAAACGATACGGGACGAAAGCCGTCGTTGCACGATATCATCGCAGAGCGAGGATCTATCATCCAGTCGCCGTAAAATTTCGATTCGCCGTTGAGAAGCGCCTTGACGAAAGGGAAGAGCGTCTCCCATGCGCTTTGACAAAAGCCTTCGGGGCGCGTCCCGTCCGTTTCAAAAACCTGTCCTTCGCTCATATCGCAAGGCGACTCTTGCGGCAATTCGTATTTTGCAATCAAGTCGTCATAGCGCGCTGTGAGCATGACGGCAATGCGCACCGTCATCAATCGGAGAAGGAGTTGCGCATTAGGCCGACCGCGGTGCCGAGAATGCGGAATTCCGTGCCTTCGGGGACGATGATGTCGTCCATTTCGGAATTTTCGGGATGCAAAACGATCTCGTTGTCCCTGCGGAAGAAGCGTTTGAGCGTCACTTCGCCGCCGTCAATCTGTGCGGCGACAATTTCGCCGTCGGAGGCGGTGGGAGTCGCGTGGATGAGGACGATGTCGCCGTTCATGATGCCGATTTCGCGCATACTTTCGCCCTTGACGGTCAAGCAGAAGTTGTCGCCGACCAGCTTGAAGAAGTCGGAGGGGAAGTGCAATTTTACATCGTTTTCGACCGCCGCAAGCAAAGGCTGACCGGCTGCAATGTTGCCCAGCATGGGTACGCTGGCAAAATCGCTAAACTCTTCGTCGTTCTCGACAAGTTCGATTGTACGGTTTTTGGAAGTTTCGCGCCTGATAAGTCCTGCGGCGACGAGTTTTTCGAGATAGTATTGAACCGAGGCGGTCGACTTGAAACCGCCTGCCTGACAGATGTCGCGCACGCTTGGCGAATAGTTGTGTTCGGCGACAAACTTGCGAATGCAAGCCATCGTCTTGTCCAAATTTTCCTGCATTTTTGCCGATGCCATAAGCAAACCTCTCTCCTATAC
>CABKMX010000198.1 GCA_902373595.1 uncultured Christensenellaceae bacterium | reverse complement strand
GTTCAATTATAACACCTGTCGGCGCGCTTGACAAGCGGCGGCGAACAATTTTCACACAATTTTAATTTTCGTCGTCGGTCGGAGCGTCCTCTTCGCCTTCTTTTGCCCTTTTCTGCGCCTCTTTGAAGTTGACGTATTCCTCGTCGTAGACGCGGATTTCTTTTGCCGGAAGAATTTCCTTATTGAGTTCTGCGGCGCGTTCGCGCTCCTTAATCACAAACTTTTTGGACCTGCGGAAGATGATGCAGATTGCAATCACCGCGACTACGAGCGCGGCAACGATAATATAGAACAGAATGTCGCCCGAATCGCCGATTGTCGTCGTCCCCTCTTCGACCTCCGCGACGCAGACGGTCAAAAGGGTCAGTCCGACGATGCAAAGCAGCACGAATGCGGCAAGCAGTTTGACCAAGATCCTCTCTCTTACGTTGTCTTTCATATTTCACCTTTACTATATTATCGCACACGGCAGCAAAATAAGCAAGAGCGGCTCTGTAAAATCGACGTAAAATCTCTCCCACTTTTTGCGCCGATACAATGGACAGCGCGCGCATTTCATAATATAATAGAATCAACAACCATACGGAGGAAAAATATGGACATTTCGCAACAACAACGCGAAGAAGGCGTGAAGTTCATCTGCGACGAGATCGAGCACGTCATCAAAGAGTTCGGCGACCGCGACCCCGGTTCCGAGGGCGAAAACAAGGCTCTCGACTATATGAGAAGCCAACTCGACGAGTTTTCGGACGAGACGCATCGCGAATCCTACAAAGTCGCGCCGCACGCGTTCTTCGGCTGGACCTACATCACCGCGACCTGCGCGCTGATTGCAATCATCACGCTGTTTTTCGCGCCCGTCGTCAGCGTCGTGCTTCTCGTGCTGGGGCTGCTGCCCATGATCGGCGAGTTCGTGTTCTACAAAGAGGCAATCGACTTTTTGTTCAAAAAGCGCACGTCCGGCAACGTGATGGGCACGATCAAACCGACCGGAGAGGTCAAACGCCGCGTCGTCCTCAACGGACACTCGGACGCGGTCTATGAGTGGCATTGGCACTATGTCGGCGGCTACAAGCTGTTTTTGACCAGCATCATCATTCCCGTCATCGCGGTCATCTACATCGCGGTCACCGCGATCGTCGCGATGGCTATGAACGCAGTGGTCGGCACCCCGTCCGGCGCGCCTCTGTATATGGCGATCGCTTCGGTGATCTTTGTGCCCGCACTGCTCTGCTTCTATATGTTCGCCGACCACAAGACGGTCGTCCCCGGCGCAAACGACAACCTCACCGCATGCTATATGGCTATCGCGATGCTCAAACTCATGCACGACAACGACATCCGCTTTGAGCACACCGAAGTGGTAGCTCTCGTCACCGGTTCGGAAGAGGCGGGGCTTCGCGGCGCGAAGGCATTCTGCAAACTCAACCCCGAATACGGCTTGGAACCTAACATCGAGACCATCTTCGTCACCTACGAGACGCTGCGCGAGCTCGAGCACCTCGTCATCTACAACCGCGACCTCAACGGCACCGTCAAGGTGGACATGCCGACGTGCGAGCTCGTCAAGCGCGCCGCGGCAAAGAACGGCATGGATCTCAAATACGGCTCCGTCTTTGCCGGAGCGACGGACAGCGCGGCGTTTGCGCAGGCGGGCCGCAAGTCGACCTGCATCGCGGCGATGGCTCCCGAAGTCAAGGACTACTACCATACCCGCCGCGACAACTACGACAACCTCAGCCCTGAGTGCCTGTCCAAAGTGCTGGACATCACGATCGACTTCATCACCGAGTTTGACGAAAAGGGGCTCAACGGCTGAAAACCGCAAAAAAAATGTCGGCGCCCGATCGGGCGCCGAATTTTTATTTCTTTTTGTCGTCTTTCTTCTTTTTCTTCGAGCTTTCTTCAACCTCTTTGACGTCTTTGCGGTATTGCTTGACCCTGTCGAGCACCTTGCCGCCCTTACCTGCCGCCTGTTTGACCGCGTCCACCTTCGCCGCCGCCTTTTTCTTGGTCTCGTCCAGCTTTGCGGCAAGTCCTTTTTTCGGCTTTTGCTCCGTCTGCGCGGGCGGCGCAGTGGTCGTCTGAACCGCCGGGACTTGCGCAGCGCTCTGCTCGGGCTGAACTGCTGCCGCCGCCTCTTGCGCCGGCTCCTCATCGGTCAGGATGTTCTTGACGTCGCTCACCAGCCCCTTGCGCAGACCGCTCTTTTTCTCCTTGAGCTTTTCTTTGCGCTTGCGCTTGACAATCTTGCGGATCGACATGATGATCTGAATGATGACGTACGGAATGGACACCGCGGTCAATATGATCGAGAACAACGACCTGTCGTTGTAGACGGCGTTGAACACGACCGAAATCGTCAGCAGCAGGTTGAACAATTTGAGACACAGCTTCATGATCTTGAAACTGCTCTTGTAGTCCTTGACCGCCGAGCCGAGTTTTGCGTTGCTCCTGCCCATGCAGATCATTGCGACGAACGCGACGAAATACGCCGCCGTGAACGCGATCAACAGATAGGGCAGCCAAGTGATCTCCGCGTTTTTGCGGCTCATCGTGATGACGATGAACACCGAATACGCGACGATGTACAGCAGGTTCCAGAGTATGAACAGCGTTC
>CABKMX010000197.1 GCA_902373595.1 uncultured Christensenellaceae bacterium | reverse complement strand
CGCGAAGGAAGAGGCAATCTCGACGTTGCTCGAAATGGCGCAATACAAAGTGGAAGGCAATTGCGCGTTTTTGATTGCCACCGGCTGTCTGCCGCAGAGATATATGTCACAGCTCAAAGAGGGCATACCCGAGGTCGACGCATGGCTGGGGACCGCCGGCTATGACAAGATTGCAGACGTCATCAGGCGGCTCTACGACGGCGAAAAAGGGGTGACGGTCGCCAACGACAAGGACGCGCGCTGTCCCGTTGCGCCGCGCATGCTGACCACGCCCGAACACTACGCCTATCTCAAAATAGCGGAAGGGTGCGGCAACAGATGTACATATTGCGCGATACCGTCCATACGCGGAGGATACACTTCGCGCCCGATTGAAAGCATAGTCGACGAGGCAAAGACGCTGATTGACGAGCATCCGCTCAAGGAACTCATCGTCGTCGCACAGGACGTGTCCCGTTACGGCGAAGATCTTTACGGCGAAAACAGGTTGATCGATCTGCTCGGAAAGCTGTGCGAATTGCCGGTGGAGTGGATAAGACTGCTCTATCTCTATCCCGAAAAGATCACCGATGAGCTGCTCGATTTCATCGATTCGCATCCCAAGATATGCCGCTATCTCGACATACCGCTGCAGCATTACAGCGACAGGGTCTTGAAGAGGATGAACAGGCGCATAACATCGGAGGGGATTGACGCATTGATCGCAAAGATTGCCGCGAGAGGCGGCTATACCCTGCGAAGCACGTTCATTGTCGGCTTCCCGGGCGAGACGGACGAGGACATCGAACTTCTCGAGGCTTTCCTCAAGCGCGCGAGGCTTGACAGATGCGGCTTTTTCGAGTATTCGCAAGAGGACGGCACGCCTGCGGCGCGTCTGCCCGAACAGGTGCCCGAAGAGGTAAAACACGCGCGCTTCGAGCGGCTTTACGCGCTTCAAGAAGGGATAATGTCCGATAAGGACGCTCAAAAGGTCGGCTCCGTCTTGGAGGTGATTTATGAGGATATCGATTTTGACAACAACATGTTTTCGGGAAGGACTCGAGGCGACGCCCCGAGCGTCGACTCGGGAATCTTGTTCACGTCCGAGCGGCCGATGGATGTCGGCGAGATTTGCCGCGTCAAAGTCACCGGCGCAAAGGACGGAATATTGACGGGAGAATGCATATGAGCAAACTCAATTTACCGACCAAAATTACGGTCACGCGCATCTTTGCCATACCGCTGATAGTGGTGCTCTATGTGCTTCAATGCGAGGTTCACAACCTCATCTGCATCGCCACGGCGCTGCTTTACATCATCACGTCTGCGACGGATTTTGTGGACGGACACATCGCGCGCAAGTACAACTTGGTCACAGATCTCGGCAAGTTTCTCGACCCGATTGCCGACAAAGTGGTGGTGTTGACAGGTGTGTTCATCGTCGCGGACGGAGGCATGATTTCGGTGCCGTATGTCGCGATGATTTGCGGCGTAATCATTGTCGCGAGAGAGTTGATTATCGGGCTTTTGAGACAGATTGCCGCAATCAAGAATTTCGTGCTTGCCGCCGACGGTCTCGGCAAAGCAAAGACGGCGACTACGATGACCGCAATCGGTACGCTGCTTTTTGTGCCGTGCGGCGGTACTTTCGGCGCGGTCATAATGTGGCTCGGTATGGTAGAATTGATCGTTGCCACAATCTTGACCGTATGGTCGGGCGTGCACTATGTCGTCGCCAACAAGGCGGTGTTTGCCGAAGACAAAGTCAATGACAAAAATTCGACCGACTCCGAACAGACGGGCGGCGATGTGCCTCAGGGCGATAGGGAGGAAAAATGAAAGAATACAAAAACGTCTGCGTGCTCAAAGTCTTTGAGCCTGACGACAAGATGCTCTCCGCCGTCGAAAATGCGGCGCACGACAGAGAAGTCTGGGTTGACATCAAATTGACGGACGGCGACTGCGCGATTACCGTTGCGTCCGAACGCGACGAGGTTGCGTTCAACGATGCCGTCAAAGATATCTTCGCGATATGCGGCGACAAGCTCTATTCCGACAGCGGCGAATCGCTCGCCGAAAAGGCGGTGGAGACGCTCTCTGCCGCAGGCAAGACGGTCAGCGTCGCCGAATCGTTCACGGGCGGAATGATATGTTCGCTTTTGGTGGGCGTTTCGGGCGCGAGCGCAGTGCTCTATGAGGGAGCGGTCACATATTCCGCCAACGCCAAAATACGTCGTCTTCACGTCAAGGCGAGCACTTTGGAAAATTACGGCGCGGTAAGCAAGCAGGTGTGCGCGGAGATGCTCGACGGGCTGATTTCCACGCGCATGAGCGATTTTGCGGTCGCCACTACGGGGTGCGCGGGTCCCGACACGGACGAATTTGGCACTCCCGTCGGGAGATGCTATATCGGCGTCGCAGACCGCGAACGCAAAGAGATATTCGAATTGAATTTCGACGAGGAGCGCAATGGACTGCGCCGCCATGCGGCAAACACTGCATTGTGGACGCTGTTGCGTTTCGCGGAGAAGATATAAAATAAACAAAAGGGAAATATTGACATGGCAAAATCAGAAAACGAAGAAAAGAAGAACGCCGACAAGGCGGCGCTCATTCAAGACACAATCGCCAGGATTGAAAAGCTGTACGGCAAAGGCT
>CABKMX010000196.1 GCA_902373595.1 uncultured Christensenellaceae bacterium | reverse complement strand
GTTGTAGCCTCCGCAATCGCCGTCCACGTCGAGCGCCTCGCCGATTGCATAAAGTCCGCCGAATCTCTTTGACATCATCGTCTCGGGGTCGAAACCGCCGAGTTCCAAGCCTCCGCAGACGACCTGCGCCTGCTTGATGGACGGCGCTCCGCCGATTTTGACCGTCGGGCGCAGCGCGGCGCAAAGCGCGTCGAGGCAGTCCTCTGTCGACGCGTCGGCGCGTATCCCGGCGTGCGCGGCGAGCTTTTCGCCCAGCGCGCGCGGCACGAACGCAATCAGCGCTCCCCTCGCCTCTTTGACGGGCGAAGCGGCGAGATATGCCTTGACCTCGTCGTCGCCGAAGTCGGGAGCAAAGTCCAATTTCAAAGCGAAGGACCGCGCGCCGCGCCTCATCTGCCGCGCATACGCGCTCGACAATTCCATCGCGAGCATACCCGACACCGCGTCGTCGCGCATCAACACTTCGCCGCGCCTCTTCGCGACCTCTTTGCCTGCCGCGAGCAGCGTGCCCTCGGCATACGCCCTGACCCCGGACGCGCCCTTGAACGCGGAGCACGGCAGAGGCGCAATTGCCGGCACGCAGGCGGTGCGCTCAATCCCGAGCGCGGTCATCAGCGACAGCGAATCGAGTCCGCTCGTCGCGTTGCTGCCGCAGGCAAAGACGACGTCGGCGGCGGCGTAAACGCGCGTTTCGCCGCCCTGCGACGCGGATACCGACCAGCCGCTCTCTCGCCTCTCCAAAGCCGTCACACGCGCCGAGACGCGCACCTCGCACTCGCCCAGCGCGGCCACGAAGGCATTGACGACGCAGCCCGAGTTGTTTCCGTAGGGATAGATTCTTCCGTCCGACTCGCGCAGCGCGACGCCGAGCGACGCGAAAAACGCGCGCGTCTCGCTCACGCCGAACGCGCCCAGCGCGGACGCGACGAATTCGGGCGCATTGTAATGCGCAGGCGAAAGGTCGACGTTGGACGCGTTGCAGCGGCCGTTGCCGGTCGCGGCGAGTTTTGCCGCGACGCGCGCGCCGCTCTCGAGCACGACCACTCTTTTGCCGCGCCTTGACAGCATAATCGCGCAAGCGCAGCCTGCCGCGCCGCCGCCGATTACGGCTACGTCGAAAATATTTTTCGCCATTGCATTTTGTCTCATACTCGAATTATAGCAAAAAACACGTCCGCCCGCAAGCGTCTTTTCCTCATTGCCGCGGACGGCGGACGGAGCGCAAGCAAAAGGCACGCCCCGAAGGACGTGCCGATTGGTTTGACTTGCGTCAGGCGACCACGGTGACCGCGGCGCTGTTGCCGGACGCGGTGGTATAGGTGATCGTCGTGCTGACCAGCGCGCCGCTCTCGCGGTTGGCGATGATGGTCAGTTTGCCGTTTACGGCGTCGCTGATGCCGAGGAAGTTGGCGGGCTGGGTGATGTTTGCGGAATAGACGGAGTTTGCGCCGTCCGCCGCAATGGACGTGTCGGAGAAGTATCCGGCGTTGAAGTTGAGTCCGCCCGTGCCGGTCAGCTTGTTAGCGATATCGGGCGCGGTGATGCCGGGCGCAGCGGTCTGGGTCACCACCTTCCCGTCCTTGAGCTCGTACTCATAGAGGACGGTGCCGTCCGAGCCTTTGAGAGTGACGTGAATATCCGCGTCCGTCCCGGGGGTTTGAGCGGCCGCCCACAGCTCTTCGGCGGTGAGTTCTGTCACGCAGGCCGTAGCGGTGACGGCGACGACCGCCGTGAGGACGAGGATGAGGGTAAGCAAAATGCAAAGTTTCTTTTTCATATCACACCTCTCAGATGAATTTCCTCTTCGCGATGAAGAGAGCGATCGCGGCGGCTGTCACAGCGGCAGCGGCTGCTGCAACTGCTTTGCCGGCGGTCTTGGCGGCGACGTTTTGGATGTCCTCGATGTCGCTGTTGACGGAGGCGACGAACGCGTCGCGCGCGGCGGTGATTGTCGCGAACTTGGCGGAATCGACGCCTGCCTTATCCGCCTCGGTCAAGCCGTTGAACTGCTCTGCGAGCTTCTCGTAGTCGGCGAGGTTGCCGGCGGAGAAGATTTCGCCGAACAGGGTCAACGTCTCGGTGTACTTGGCGGGATCGATACCCGTCTTGACCTTGACGGACTTGACCTCGGATTCGAGATAGTCGCCTCCTCCGGGGATCTTGACCTGCACGGTGTACTCTGCGCTCTCGGCGAGGCCGGAGACGACGCACTTGCCGTCTTGGACGGTCAGCTTGTTCCAGGTGGTGCCGTTGAGGCTGTACTCCACCTTGCCGGAGAAGGCTTCCTCGAAGGCGATGGTGAGGACGGCTCTGTTGTAGTGCTCCTCAACGTCGGTGATTCTGAACTCTACGGCAGTCCTCTCAAGGGTCGTGCCGGAGATCATAATCATATTGCTGCTCGCGGAGTGGTTGGCGTCCTCTTTGAACCTGACGTAGAGCATATACTCGCTGTTCGCGTCGTAGCCGCCCATCGTCGTGTCGACGTCCCAATCGGTGCCGTTCTTGGACAGCTGAACGGTGAACTCGTCGTGGGTGACGGTGACGCTGTTCCAAGTGACCTCGATCTTCAAGTCGGATTCGACGGGCGCCTTGTGCGGAGCCCTGTTGACGGTGAACGTGAATGTCTTGAATCCGATATAGTTGGGATCGGTCGCGGTGACGGTCACGGTGTAGGTG
>CABKMX010000195.1 GCA_902373595.1 uncultured Christensenellaceae bacterium | reverse complement strand
CTTTGCGCCTGAAAGAACGTCTCGGGGGCGACCGTGTACCTTCAAGTACACTGGGTCACCCCACTCGCAACCTTTACGGCGCAAATCTACACCCTTCTCCGCGGTCAACCATACGTTCATTGGGGTAGGGGTACTAATCGCGCGTATAAGGGCGCGCTCCGCTTTTAGGGGCAACCCAATAATTGATGCTTCGAATCGCAACGGACGTGATTGCAAATCACAATCACGTCCGTTTCTCATACTCGCTATTTTCGGTTTTCGCCTCGTGGAGGCAGCAGAGTTGAGAAGAGTTGCTTTGAACGTACTTTTCTGTTTTGCGTTTCACGCTGCCATATGCGAGCATTGCCAAAGGCGCGGCGCTTTGTCGGATTGTTCGACCTATCCTTGAACGGGGATGTTCGCCATCGCTCTTGTGTTGCAGCTTCTCGGCGTGACGTTGAGGTTTGTCGCCATGACGTTGACCGCCTTGTCGACGTAGAGCCCGTAGTAGGGGGATGTCGTAGTATTCGCGCGTGCGACATATTTTTTCAAATTGCGCAAAAGTCCCGTTCAATCGTTTGACAACGCATACAAATGAGAGTAAGATATACCATAGTAAATTGATAGGGATTGATATGAAACTGTCATCGAAAGGAAGATACGGGCTCAAGGCGATGTGCGAACTTGCGACTCATTACGGCGAGGGCGCGCTGTCGCTGCCGCAGATTGCGGCGTCGACCGGCTTGAGCGAAAAATATTTGGAGCAATTGCTGACCGCGCTTCGCAAAGACGGGCTTGTCAAGGCGTCGAGGGGAGCGAGCGGCGGCTACTACCTGACCGCGCCGCCCGACGAGATCACGGTGGGCAGCGTGCTGCGCTGTTTGGAAAACGGGCTCAAGATTGTCGATTGCATCGACGGGGAGTGCTGCAACGCGGCAGGCTGTTCTACGCGCGGCGTATGGGAAAAACTTTACAGAGCGATCAACGAGTGTCTCGACGGCATGACGCTCGCCAAACTTACGGAGGAACAATGAGGATATATTTGGACAATTCGGCGACGACGCACACCGATCCCGAGGTGTTCGAGGCGATGAAGCCATATTTTTGCGAGGTCTACGGCAACGGTTCTTCGCAGCACTTTTTCGGCAGAGAGGCGTTAGCGGCGATAGACAGGGCGCGCGAGCAAGTCGCGGCGGCGATAGGCTGCAAGCCGAGCGAAGTCTATTTCACTTCCGGCGGCACCGAGAGCGACAATTGGGCGATCAAGGGGACCGCGCACGCGCTGGCGAAAAAGGGCAGACACATCATCACGACCAAGATCGAGCACCCGGCGGTGATCAAGACCTGCGAGGCGCTCGAGCGCGAGGGCTTCGAGGTGACCTATCTCGACGTGGACGGCGAGGGCTTTGTCACGCCCGAGGCGGTCGAGGCGGCGATCAGACCGGACACCGTGTTGATCAGCGTGATGACCGCCAACAACGAGATCGGCACAATCGAGCCGATACGCGAGATCGGCGCGGTCGCGAAGGCGCACAAGGTGCTCTTTCACACCGACGCGGTGCAGGCGGTGGGCAACGTCGACATCGACGTCGTCCGCGACAACATTGACATGCTGTCGATGAGCGCACACAAGTTTTACGGGCCCAAGGGCGTCGGCGTGCTGTACAAGCGCAACGGCGTCAAGATTGAGCGCTTTATGGACGGCGGCGAGCAGGAGCGCAATATGCGCGCGTCCACGCTCAACACGCCGGGCATAGTGGGGCTCGGCAGGGCGATAGAGCTTGCGGTCGCGGACATGGAGCGCAACAACGCGCACATCCGCGCATTGCGCGACGACTTTGTCCGCAAGGTCAAGGAGCGCATTCCGCAAATCAGGTTCAACGGCGCGAGCGACTTCACCAAGAGGCTGCCCGGCAACGCCAACTTCAGCTTTGAATATATCGAGGGCGAGTCGATACTCATGCGTCTCGACCTTGCAGGCATCGCGGTGTCGAGCGGTTCGGCGTGTTCGAGCGGTTCGCTCGAGCCCAGCTACGTCTTGCTGTCGATAGGTGTGCCGATCGAGCTTGCGCACGGGTCGATACGTTTCAGCTTCGGCAAGTGCAACACGCAGCAAGAAGTGGACTACACGGTCGAACAGCTTTGCAAGACGGTCGAGTTTTTGCGCGAGCTGTCGCCGCTTTTCAAAAACGTAAAAGGAGAAGAGAAATATGTATAATCAAAAGGTGATGGAGGTGTTTGCCAACCCTCAGCATATGGGATTCATCGAGGACAACGACGGCGTCGGCAAGGTGGGCAACGCGACCTGCGGCGACATCATGGAGATCTCGCTCAAGATCAAGGACGACGTGATTACGGACGCCAAATTCCGCACGTTCGGCTGCGCGGCGGCTATCGCGACCAGCTCGGTCGCAACGGGCATGGTCATCGGCATGACGGTCGAAGAGGCGCTCAAATTGACCAACGCCAAGGTCGTCGAATATCTCGAAGGGCTGCCGCCGCAAAAGATACATTGCAGCGTGCTTGCCGAAGAGGCGATCAAGGCGGCGATCGAGAACTACTACGAGCGCACCGGCAAGAAGAAGCCGGACGGAGACGGCTCGGTGAAATACGTCTGACGAGATTTCGCCCGTGATTTCCGAGCGTTGCCGCGTCGTGCTGAAGCCCGTGAAAGCGCGCCGCGCTTTCGTGTACAAATATAT
>CABKMX010000194.1 GCA_902373595.1 uncultured Christensenellaceae bacterium | reverse complement strand
GTCTTGCAGCGCGCGCAGGGCATCTACGGCTATCTCCCGATCGAGGTGCAGACGATCATTGCCGAAGGCATGGGCGTCTCGCTTTCCGAGGTCTACGGGGTGGCCACTTTTTATTCGCAATTTTCGTTGACGCCAAAAGGCAAACACCGCATCAGCGTATGTCTCGGCACCGCTTGTTACGTCAAGGGGTCGGACAAGATCTTGGAGGCTGTCGAAAAGGAGTTGGGGATCAAGTGCGGCGAGTGCACCGAGGACGGCTTGTTCTCGATCGACAGCTGCCGTTGCGTGGGCGCGTGCGGACTTGCGCCGGTCATGATGATCGACGACGAAGTTTACGGCAAGCTCGAACCGGGCAAGGTCAAGGCGATCATCGCCAAGTACAGGGAGGCGTGAGATGACGATCAAAGAGTTGGACAAGATCCGCGAGTCCAAAAAGGACCTGATCGCGGTGCGCCGCCTCGTCAAAGAGGAGGGCGAAAAGCTGGCGAAAAAGACGGGCTACCGCAAGCAGGTGCTCGTATGCGGCGGCACGGGGTGCACGTCGTCCCACTCGATGAAGGTCATCGAGAGATTGGAAGCGACGTTGAAGGAGATGGGGCTCGACGACGTCTTGGTCGTCAAGACGGGCTGTTTCGGGCTTTGCTCGCTGGGGCCGATCATGATTGTCTACCCCGAGGGCGCGTTCTATGCGCAGATGACGCCCGAGCACGCCGAGACGGTGGTCAAGCAGCACCTTGTCAAGGGCGGGAGCATTGTCAAGGAGCTGCTCTACGCGGGCACGGTGACCGAGAGCGGCGACATCATACCGTTCGCGGAGACGCCGTTCTACAAAAAGCAGATGCGCATTGCGCTTCGCAATTGCGGCGTGATCGCGCCCGAGGACATCACCGAGGCGATCGCGGCGGGCGACTATGCGGCGCTCGAAAAGGTTTTGACGACGATGACCCCGGACGACGTCATCAGCGAGATGTTGGCGTCGGGTTTGCGCGGCAGGGGCGGCGCGGGCTTCCCGACGGGGCGCAAGTGGTCGTTTGCGAAGGCGTCGCAGGGCGACGTCAAGTATGTCTGCTGCAACGCGGACGAGGGCGACCCGGGCGCGTTCATGGACAGGTCGGTGCTCGAGGGCGATCCGCATTGCGTGCTCGAAGCGATGGCGATCGCCGGCTATGCGATCGGTTCGCATTACGGCTACATATATGTGCGCGCGGAGTATCCGGTCGCGGTCGAGAGGCTCAACATCGCGATCGAGCAGGCGCGCGAATACGGTTTGCTGGGCAAAGACATCTTGGGCAGCGGTTTTGATTTCGACATCGAGATCAGGCTGGGCGCGGGCGCGTTCGTCTGCGGCGAGGAGACCGCTTTGATGACCAGCATAGAGGGGCACAGAGGCGAGCCTCGTCCCCGTCCGCCGTTCCCGGCGGTCAAGGGCTTGTTCGGCAAGCCGACCATTCTCAACAACGTCGAGACGTGGGCGAACGTCAACCCCATCATCATGAACGGCGCGGCGTGGTTCTCGTCGATCGGGACGGAGTCGTCTTCGGGCACCAAGGTGTTCGCTTTGGGCGGCAAGATCACCAACGTCGGACTTGTCGAAGTGCCGATGGGCACGACTTTGCGCGAGATCGTCGAAGAGATTGGCGGCGGCATTCCGAACGGCAAAAAGTTCAAGGCGGCACAGACGGGCGGACCGTCGGGCGGCTGCATCCCGGCGTCGTGCATCGACACGCCGATCGACTATGACAGCCTGATCGCGATAGGCTCGATGATGGGCAGCGGCGGCATGATCATTTTGGACGAAGATTCGTGCATGGTGGACATCTCCAAGTTCTATTTGGAGTTCACCGCGGATGAGTCGTGCGGCAAGTGCACGCCCTGCCGTATCGGCACAAAGAGGCTGTTGCAATTGTTGACAAAGATCACCGAGGGCAAGGGTGAGCCGGAGGATCTGGACAAGATTGAAGAGCTTGCCAACCACATGAAGCAGTCGTCGCTGTGCGCGCTCGGTCAGTCGGCGCCCAACCCGGTGCTGTCGACGATGCGCTATTTCCGCGACGAATACGAAGATCACATCCTGCGCAAGGAGTGCAAGGCGAAGGTGTGCAAGGCGTTGATGAGCTACTACATCGATCCGGACAAGTGCCGCGGCTGTACGCTGTGTGCGCGCAACTGTCCGGTCAAGGCAATCAGCGGCGCGGTCAAGCAGCCGCATGTGATCGACAGGACCAAGTGCGTCAAGTGCGGACTTTGCGAGAGCAATTGCAAGTTCGGCGCGATCGAGAGGAGGTGACGGTATGGAAAACGTTCAGCAAAAAATGGTCAATCTCAAGATCAACGGCATAGCGGTCACCGTTCCCGAGGGGACGACGATATTGCAGGCGGCGCGCAAGGCTCATATCGAGATCCCGACGCTGTGCTATCTCAAAGACGTCAGCTGCGTCGGTTCGTGCCGCATGTGCGTGGTCGAGGCGACGGGCGCGAGAGGGCTTGTCGCGGCGTGCGTCTATCCGGTCGCGGAGGGCATGGAGGTGCGCACCAACACCGAGAAGTGCCGCCGTTCGCGCAAGCTGACGCTTGAACTCATTCTCAGCAAGCACAAAAAGAAGTGTCTTTCGTGTGAGCGCAACCACAATTGCGAACTTCAAAAACTGTCGCTCGGCTACTACGTCGACGAGGATAGGTTCAAGGGCGAGGAC
>CABKMX010000193.1 GCA_902373595.1 uncultured Christensenellaceae bacterium | reverse complement strand
GTTCTATGATAGGGTCAACAATATAAGTATGAACTAAAAATTGTTCTAAATTAAGCCGATTTTTAGAATAATCCACCTGAAAAACCTGCTCAAATGCTTATTTTGCGCGCAAAATATTATTTTAGTATACACGCGTCATTCGATAGACTTGACGCGCGTTTTGGTTTATAATTGTAACATCAAATTTACGGAAAGTTGCTATGACAGACAAATTCAAACAGCCGTCGGGCGTCCGCGATACGCTCCCGGCGGAGTGCGCGGCAAAGCGTGCGATCGAACAAAAGTTGCTCGCCAAGTTCGGGCAGTACGGATACCTTCAAATAGACACTCCGGCTCTCGAGTACGGCAGGCTCTATTCCGAGGGCGACCGTTTCGATCTCGATCGTCTCTTCAAGTTTTCCGATTGCGACGGGGCGTTGCTCGTGCTCAGACCCGACATGACGATGCCCATCTCGCGCGTTGTCGCGACCAAGTTCGCTCCCGGCAGATATAAGCTGTGCTATTTGGGCAGCACCTACCGCTTGACGAGGCGCAGCAACGGTTTGAGAGAGTTCACCCAAGCCGGAGTCGAGTATATGGGCGCGAGCGGCACCGCGTGCGACGCCGAGGCTGTTGCTTTGGCGATTGAGTCGCTGCTTGCCTGCGGGCTTGACGACTTCATCATCGACATCGGGCACGTCGGCTTTTTCGGCGGAATTTTGAAGCAGCTCGGACTGGACGAAGAAAAGCGGCGCGAGCTCGCCGCGCTTGTCGAGCGTAAAGACGTAATCGGCGAGAGTCTCTTCGCAGCGCGCGAGGGGCTGACCTCCGAGAGCATGAGTCTGCTTGCCGGGCTTCCGATGTTGTTCGGCGACGGCTCCGTCTTGGAGCGCGCTCGCGCTCTCTGTCTCAACGACGAGATGAAAAAGTCGCTCGACGAGCTGGACGCGCTCAACTCCGCGCTTGTCAAAGCCGGTTACGGCGACCGAATCAGTTACGACCTCTCACTTGTCGGCGAGATGTCCTATTACAGCGGACTCGTGTTCAAGGGGCTTTGCGAGGGCGCCGGTTCGTCCGTGCTTAGCGGCGGCAGATACGACAGGCTTTGCGACGCGTTCGGCAGAAGCGTGCCTTCGGTCGGTTTTGCGATTGCGGTTGACAGGTTGGTCGACGTGCTTCCGCCCGATGAACAGACACAAAGCGTCGACGAGGTGATTGGCTGCGACGGCACCCCGGACGGGATCGCCGCGGCGCTTGCCTACGCGTCTGCCGCAACCTCAAAGGGACGCAAGGTCGACTTTGTCGGGCGGTGCTCGAAGGGCGAACTTGACGAGTACGGCGTCAAAGCAACCATGTTCGGATCGGGGGAGAAGAAGTAATATGAAGATCAAAAGAAATATGGACAAAACGGTTGTGTTTGCATTGGCAAAGGGCAGGCTCGCCGAAAAGTCGGCGGACATACTTTGCCGCTGCGGCATAGACTGCGCCAACATCTTGGAACCCACCCGCAAGCTCATCTTGACGGACGCGAGCGGCGCATACGAATTTATATTCGTCAAGCCCAGCGACGTGCCTGTCTATGTCGAGAGGGGCGTCGCCGACGTCGGCGTCGTAGGCAAGGACACGTTGCTCGAGTCGGGCGCGGACGTCTATGAGCTCGTCGACCTCAGGTTCGCCGCCTGCAAGCTGGCTCTTGCCGGCTATCCCGGCTTTGACGTCAAGGAGGCGCGCAACGGGCTCAAGGTCGCGACCAAGTACGGCAATTTTGCGCGCAGTTATTTCGAGAGCCGCGGGCTCAACGCCGACATCATCCCGCTTCACGGGTCGATCGAGCTTGGTCCGATCGTCGGACTTTCGGACATCATCCTCGACATCGTCGAGAGCGGCAAGACGCTCAAAGAGAACGGACTTGTCGTGCTCGAAGAGATCTGCGACTGTTCGGCGCGGCTGATCGTCAACAAGGTCAGCCTCAAGACCAAGTCAAAGGCGCTTATCCCGCTTGTCGCCTCAATCAAACAAGCGGTCGCGGAGTGATATGATACCCATTTTGAGATATGGCAAAGACAATGCGGACAGGGTGTTTCGCCGCACTCAGCTGGGCGATCCCCAAAAGGCGGCTGCGGTCGCGTCGATCATAGAGGACGTGCGCAAAAGAGGGGACGAGGCGCTGTTCGAATATGCGGCGAAGTTCGACAAGGCGGAGCTTTCGGCGCAAAACATCGAGGTGACGCAGGCAGAGATAGACGCGGCGTACGACGAGGTCGATCCCGCGCTTGTCGAGAGCTTGCGCCGCGCGGCGAAGAACGTCTTCGACTACCATGCGCGTCAGCGCGCCAAGTTTGCCGACGACGACCACAAGGTCGGCAAGTCGAGCACTCTCGGGTGGAGATACCGCGCGCTCAAACGCGTCGGGCTTTATGTTCCCGGCGGCAAGGCGAGCTATCCGTCGACGGTGCTGATGACCGCGATACCCGCGGTCGCCGCTGGCGTGGAAGAATTGATCGTCTGTACGCCCAACCTGACCAATCCGCTGATCGCGGTCGCGTGCCGCGAGTGCGGCGTCAAAAAGATCTATCGCGTGGGCGGCGCTCAGGCTGTCGCGGCGATGGCGTACGGGACGGAGAGCATACCGCGCGTCGACTTGATCGCAGGTCCCGGCAACGTGTTCGTCACCCTCGCCAAAAAGCAGGTGTTCGGCGACGTCGCGGTCGATATGATCGCCGGTCCC
>CABKMX010000192.1 GCA_902373595.1 uncultured Christensenellaceae bacterium | reverse complement strand
AGATCAAGAGACGCAACAAGCTCAAGCTCGCCGAGTACATCAAAGAGAATAACGGCGTCGTCGTCAACCCCGATTCCATCTTCGACGTGCAGGTCAAGAGGTTGCACGAGTACAAGCGTCAATTGCTCAACGCGCTGCACATCCTCGACACCTACTATGCGCTCAAAGCCAATCCGTCGCTCGACATCAATCCGCGCACCTATATCTTCGGCGCGAAGGCGGCGCCCAGCTACTACATGGCGAAGCAGATCATTCGCCTCATCTGCCAGCTGGGCAACCTGATCAACAACGACCCGCAGGTCAACGAAAAGCTCAAGGTCGTCTTCCTCGAGAACTACCGCGTTTCGCTCGCCGAGATGATCATGCCCGCGTCCGACGTGTCCGAGCAGATTTCCGTCGCGGGCAAAGAGGCGTCCGGCACAGGCAACATGAAGTTCATGATCAACGGCGCGGTGACCATCGGCACTATGGACGGCGCGAACATCGAGATTCACAGCGCCGTCGGCGACGAGAACATCTTCATCTTCGGCTTGCTCGCAAACGAGGTCGAGGAACTGTCCAAGAACGGCTATGAGCCGACCTCGTACTACCACCACAACGCACGCATCAAGGCGGTCATCGATGGTCTGCACGCGGGCATCGCGGGCGTCAGCTTCGGCGAGATCGCCGACAGTCTCACAGTGGGCAGCGGCGGAGCCGACCCCTACAAGGTGCTCGCCGACTTCCAATCCTATTGTGACGCGCAGGACAGGCTGGACAGGGCATATTCCGACCGTGAGCGCTGGGGTAGGATGTCGCTGATGAACACCGCCGAGTCCGGCTTCTTCTCCTCCGACCGCAGCGTCAAGGAGTACGCCGACAGGATCTGGAACCTCAAACCCGTCCGCATGACGGCGAAAAAGAGCAAGTGATATGCAAATTCGTTACGACGAAAACTCCGTGCAATGCAAGTCCCCGTTCGGGGCGGTAAAAGCGGGCGCGAAGGTCGCGTTCACCGTCTTTGCAAAGGACGGAGTCTTCATCAATCGCATCAATGTGATCATCTCGGACGACGACGGCGAAAGCCTCGTCGTCTCGCCGCTTTCTTACATAGACAAAGAGGACGGCGTCAGCCGCTTCTGCGGCAACGTCCGCATCGACAAGCCGGGGCTGTATTGGTACCGCTTCGAGCTGGACACCGAGCTTGGCATCTTCTTCAAGCGCAAAGGGGAGAGCGAGGACTATCAATTGACGGTCTATTCCAAGACTTTCCGCACCCCGTCCGCGCTCAAAGGCGGCACGATCTATCACATCTTCGTCGACAGATTTTGCAAGGGCGAAGACCCAGGCGTCGTGCCGCACGGCGTGCAAAAGGAGTGGAACGAGCCGCCCACATTGCGCGACCCCGACGGAGTGTACCGCGCCAACGACTTCTACGGCGGCAATTTGCAGGGGATCATCGACAAGCTCGACTATCTCGAGTCGCTCCGCGTAAGCGCGATCTATCTGTCGCCCATCTTCGAGTCGTCGTCCAACCACCGCTACGACACCGGCGACTATCTCAAGATCGATCCTCTTCTCGGCACCGAGGACAAGTTCCGCGAATTGGTCGAGAGGGCGGCGGAGAGGGGCATCTCCGTCATCTTGGACGGCGTGTTCAACCACACCGGCGCGGACAGCCGCTACTTCAACAAGTTCGGCAGATACGACTCCGTCGGCGCCTATCAGTCCAAGGGCAGCAAATACTACGATTGGTACCGCTTCTACGATTGGCCTGACGGCTATGACAGCTGGTGGGGCGTGACCGTCTGCCCGACCGTCAACAAGGACGCCGAGGGCTGGCGAAAACTCGTCTTGCACAAGGGCGGCGTCATCAAAAAATGGACCGCGATGGGCGTCAAGGGCTGGAGGCTCGACGTCGTCGACGAACTGCCCGAAAAGACCGTCCGCGACATCCGCCGCGCGATCAAGAGCGTCGACCCCGACGCCACCGTGATCGGCGAGGTGTGGGAGGACGCGTCCAACAAGATCAGCTACGGCAAACGCCGCCACTATCTGCTGGGCGGAGAGCTCGACGGCGTGATGAACTATCCGTTCAAAGAGGCAATCCTCGCATACGCCAAGGGCGGCGACGCCGGCGAATTCTGCGACGCGGTCAAGGTCATCTGCAACCACTATCCCAAGAGCGCGCTCGATTGCTGCATGACGTTGATCGGCACTCACGACACCGTGCGCGCGCTCAACGCGCTCGCCGACTTCGACGCGTCCGTGATGACCAAAGAGGAGAGGGCGCACGTCCGTCTCGACGGCGCAATCTTGGACGAAGCCAAGGCGCGCGTCCGCATCGCCGCGACGCTGCAATTCATGCTGCCCGGCGTCCCGTCGATATATTACGGCGACGAGATCGCGATGCAGGGCTATGAAGATCCGCTCAATCGCATGCCGATGGCGTGGGACGACGCCGACGAAGAGACGCTCGCGTTCTACCGCCGCCTCGCCGCCGTGCGCGCGTCGCACAAGCCGCAGGTCACGGGAGACATCGATCTCTTTGTCAAAGACGGGCTTTTGATCCTCGTCCGCACCGCTCGCGTCAAGCAATTGACCGTCGTCGCAAACAATACGGACGAAGCCAAAGCGCTCGGCGAATACGCCGGCATGACCGACCTTTTGACGGGCAAAAAAGTCTTCGAACTGCCGCCCTGTTCGGTCGCGGTCTTTGAGACGAGAAAGGCTTGATTGTCAATCTTTGATTCGCCGCCGAA
>CABKMX010000191.1 GCA_902373595.1 uncultured Christensenellaceae bacterium | reverse complement strand
GTCGTCCATTTCTGCTGGTAATACTCATGGGTTACTTTGAACAGCAAATATTTAACTCCCTCACGTTCCACCGTAAAAGTTTCAACGGCACTGAACTGCGCTTCTACTTTTGCATTGTCCTTATCCTCTGCCAACATAAAAAGTTCACCGACAGCGGTATATATTTTATTCTCTTGAAACCACGATGACAAAATCGCGTAAAAATCATCTTTTTCAAAATCTGCTTTTAATGCCAATTTGGTAGAAACTATCCTCATGCTTTTCCTCCTTGAGAACCGTCACTGATCGATTTTCACTTTTATCGTATCATATATTTGGCAACAAATCAATATCCTCGATCCATCCTCTGTCTAATGCTGTCAATTTATAGATCTCCATGGTGCTTTGCTGAATCTCAAAAAACATATAACACACTGCCACTACCGCTCAAATCAAGCGAACGCACCGCCATTTTGTTTGCAATGACCATACTCTGTTGTTTCTACCAAAAAGACTGAGTCAAGCCGCACGGCCGCTTTTGCCAAAACGGGCTTGTGAGGTCTGCGCATTGCCGTCTGCGCGATATTTTCATTCTTTGGTGTCGCTTCGGCACCCTCGGCTGCTCCGTCAAAACGCGCTTGATCTACGCTATTGCCACTGCTATGTATTCGATTTCGACCTGAGCAGATGCGCCCGTCAAGACGCGCTTAATCTACGCTATTGCCGCCCTTGTCCGTTGCGTTCCTGCCGCGTCGGCGACGCAATTGCGGTATTTTTGCGAACAGGCATGTGCTTTTGCGATTATTTAAGTCGCAAAAGGGACCGCCCCGCATAGGGCGATCCCTTGTTAGCTTTATCGCATCGATTATTGCGCGATGTTGTCCGTCGTGAAGATCGGGGTCGTTCTGCCGTTGACGCAATCGATGGTTGCGGTCACGCCATCCGCAGCGACGGTGGAGGTGAGGCCGCCCGCATTGACGGTGACGTTGGCAAGGTCGAACGCGACGGTCACGTTGACTGTACCTTTGGCGGACGCTTCGGGAACGTTGCCGGTGGCGACGACCATAGCCGCGTCGATGTCAATGAACGCCGACAGGCTGTTGGACTCGACGTCAACGACGCCCTTGACGGTGACGTTCTTAATCGTGCCGTTGTTGACAGCCGCAAGGCCTGCGACCTTGTAGTCGTTGCCGGTCTTGCCGTCGAACGCGACCTTGACGGTGCCGTCCAAAGTCAAGTTGACGACTTCGCCGCTGTTGACCGCGATGAACGCCGCATTGTTGCCGCTCATGCTGTCGATCACATATCCGGAGATGGTCTTGTTGTTGCCCTCAATCTTGCCCGCAAAGTTGGCAATCGGAGCGATTGTCGCGCCGCCGAGATCGATATCGTCGGTGATGTTGAGGGTGATTCCGTCATAGTTGCCGTGGTTTGCCAAATCCTTAATCTGATCGGCGGTGAAGATCTCCCAGACGCTGCCGTCCGCGAATTGATCCGCCCCAACGTTGCCGACGAGAGTGAGCTCGTAGGTCAGCTCATATCCGCCCACGGTGAAGACTATGTCTTGGACGCCGGTCTCGAGCTTGAGCAGCTCTCTGCCGTCCAAGGTGACGACCGCTTCGTTGCCCTCGACTGCAATACCCTTGACAATGTCACCGTTGCTGACGGAGATCATCTCCTTGGTGATGCCATCATAGGTGATTGTGACAACCTTATCCGTATCCGTGATGTCGCCGGACGCCTTGTTGACGGTGCCGTTGTTGACATCGAGCATCGGCTTGGCTGCCGAGAAGGTGTAGGTCGTCTTGACGGAATCGAAGTTCTTGTACTTGACGGTGACCACGGTGTTCACTTCGTCCATGCCTTCGTTGACGTTGACAACGCCATTCGTAAAGGTCAATCCATCCGCGCCGGTGAACACGAGCTCGGACGCGTCGACCGGCTCGGTGCTCTCGGTCTGCGTGACGAGGTCGAACAACACGACTTTATAGATGTCGGGGACGAGGGACTGCTTCGCGGTCAGCGTCACGGCATCGGAGGTCTGGACAGTCTGGACAAGTCCCACCTCGACATTTCTGTCGCCGTCGAAATACAGCCTTTCCTCGCCGGAGACGATGTCCGCCTTGTCGCTGATGTTGAGCAAGCTGCCGATCTTGAGACCGTAGGTGAGGTTGACGTCGTAGTAGAAGCCGCCTTCAATGTAGAAGCCGCCGTTCATCGCGTCCTCTTCCTTATTGATGAGGTTGGTGGTCACGCCGTAACCGTAAATTCTGTTGTAGTTGCCGAGCTCCGCCTGCAAGCCGATGCCGAGCACGCCCGCAAGGATGTCGAAGCTGACGCGCTGGTCGACGCCGACCTTGAGTTCCGCCATGCCGTAGAGGTCGACGGTGACGTCATGGAAGCCGTTGTCTTCGCTCTCTTCGCTGTACATCTCGATGCCGGTCTCTTTGGAGTATCTGGCGCCGACGGTGTAATCGAGGGTCGCTTTGGCTTCAACATCGATTTTGCCGGAGAATTTGAACTTAAACACGAGATCCGCGTCATAGCTGATCGAGGCGACGCCGTTGCCGATGGGCAGCGTCCACTTGAACAGCGGAATGGCGGTCGGGTTCTCGTTGGAGTCATTTGCGAGCACGGTCAGCTTTTGGAAGAGTTCCTGCACATTGGCAATCTCGCTGACGTTGGCATGCGCGCCGAAGGAGACGGTCGCGGTCATGTCGTTCTCGATGTCCGCGGAGATGTCGAAATGTTCGCTGATCGTATCGATGTCGATGTCGGC
>CABKMX010000190.1 GCA_902373595.1 uncultured Christensenellaceae bacterium | reverse complement strand
GTGTGCTGTCCTTTTCCGCAGGCGCCGTGCATGACGCGGTGAGAGGAGAGCTGGACAAGTTGGCGTCGGTGATTGCCTCTCTCAGAGGGGACGGAGACGCAGAGCTATACGTTACGGGCGGAGGGCTGAGCGCAGTCAAGGGTGCGCTCGCATACATCGGCGGAGCCGTCGATTGCACTCCTCAGACGTTCGCACCGAGCGTTCCCATGTACACAAAACCTTGGCTGTCGTCGGCGTTCGGCACGTTCGACGCGGCTTGCAAGACGGAGAGGGGCAACTCCCTTTTCGGCAGATTACTTGATAAGATACGGAGGTAAACAGATATGCCGGACAGCGTTACCGGAGCAGCAAAAATCAAAGTCCTCGGCGTAGGCGGTGGCGGCAACAATGCCGTCAACAGGATGATTGACGCCGGGATACAGAGCGCGGAATTTGTCGCAATCAACACGGACAAGCAGGCGCTCACCCTTTCAAAGGCTCCAAAAAAGATTCAGATAGGCACGAAGGCGACCGGAGGGCTCGGCGCGGGCGCTCGCCCCGAGATAGGCGAAGCGGCGGCGAAGGAGTCCACGGCGGAACTTCGCAAAGAGCTCGAGGGCGTCGATCTTCTGTTCATCGCCGCCGGTATGGGCGGTGGTACGGGCACGGGCGCGGCGCCGGTGATTGCGAAGCTTGCGCGTGAGCTCGACATCTTGACGATTGCGGTCGTCACAAAGCCGTTCCCGTTCGAACATCAAAAGAGAATGGAGAACGCGATTGAGGGCATCAACAAACTTCGCAACTATGTCGACACCTTGCTTGTCGTTCCCAACGCGAAGCTGCTCGAAGTTTTGCCGCCGCGCACCTCTGTCGTCGAATCGTTCAAGAGGGCGGACGACGTGCTCTGCCAGGCGGTGCAAAGCTTGAGCAATTTGATTGCGGTGCCGTCGCTGATCAATCTCGATTTTGCGGACGTGCGCACGACGATGAAGCGCAAAGGTCTCGCCCACATCGGTCTCGGCGTAGGCGAGGGCGAGTCCAAGATGATGGACGCAGTGCGCGCCGCGATTCAAAGTCCGCTCTTGGCGACAACCATCGCCGGGGCTACAGACGTGATCATCAACGTCGCAGGCGGCGACGATCTCGCAATCGACGAAGTGGACGAGGCGGTCAGCCGCGTCAAGGACGTCATTTCGCCCACGGGCAACGTCATCTTCGGCGTAGGTTACGACCGCAATCTCAACAACACCGCCGTTGTCACGTTGATTGCGACGGGTTTTGACGACATCAACAAAGATCTTGCGGAGGGTGAAGCGGCTCCGATGCGCGAGCACGAGGCGCCGCGCGGCACCGTCGACGACATCTTCGGCAGGAGAGACGACCGCAGGGCTTCCGACTTCAGCAACGGTCTCGGTTCGTCCAATTCCGTGCTCGACGACTACAACAGGCGCAACAATGCCGCCGTCGACGCGCTTTACGGCAGGAAGACGCAGGATCAAGCTCCGATTCAGCAGCCTTCTCGCGACCAAAGCGCGGATCGCGGCAGAGGCTATGTCGACCGCGACGGCTACGGCAGGAACGATTACGACCGTTACGACCGCCGCGCTTCCGAGCGCAACGACTATGACAGACCGGCGCAGCCGCAGCCTCCCAAGGACGACAAGACGGACAAGCTTCCGCCCTTCCTCAGGATGCTGAACAGGCGCAACAACAAGTGAGTTTACACACATTTCGGACGGCTTCGCGCCGTCCGTTTTTTATTGTTCGTTTTTTGCATAAAATGCGCTTTTTCGGCAATAATTCCGTTTTTTAAGCGCCGTCTTCGTGTTATCATTTCGGTATGTACGGATATGCGGAATATGCGATATTGTCCTCGGTCGTTGCGGCGGTTTTCACCGCTGTCACGACGGCAGCGCTATTCGGTGCGAAGAGCGGCGTTGCCGCGAGCGTATTTGTTCCGGCGATTGCATTGACGAGGGGCATCGAGCTGGCATTTTCGCCGCACGGAACGAATCTCGTCTACTTTGCGTCAATCCTGCTTTTGAGTGCGATTGTCGCGCGCAGGGGCGGCGCAAAGAGATATGCCTGCGCCTGCGTCTGTGCGGCGATTGCGTTTGCGGTGAGCCGCGCGCTCGACGATGTCTTGTTCGACGCTTCGCGCGGAGCGCCGTTTTTGTGTCCTTTCGCGCTTGCGGCGGTTTTGCTCGTCCTGCATGTCGCAATCGTTGCCGCGGCGGCAAAACTCTGCGCGTGCAGGACGAGGCGCGCTTACGGCGCGGAGGCGGAATTGACCGTCGGAGGCAAACGCGTCGTTGCGGCGGCGTTTTGGGACAGCGGCAACAGGCTGACGTTTCGCGGACTTTCGCCGGTGATAGTGCTGGACGGCAGGCTTTCGACCGTGTTGGACGGGGCGCGCGTCGCAGGCGCGATAGGCGTGTCGAGCGCGTGCGGCGAATGCGGCAAGATTGCCTACTATCTCGACGAGCTGAAGGTGAGGGACGGCGACGGAGAGGTCAAATACACCGACGTGGTCGCAATCGCGGCGGACAGGCAATTCGACGGTTTTGAAGTCTTGCTCAATTGCGGATTGAGATAGGAGGTAATATGTTTGAAAAATTGAAGCAATGGCTGAGGCGGCTGTTCTGTCTCGGCATGGGCGGAGAGGTCGACTACTTGACGGGGACGGACTCCTTGCCCGAACCGCTTTCTCCCGAGAGAGAGGCGGAGTTGACCGCGAAGCTCGCCGACGGAGACGTAGAGGCGCGCAACGAATTGATAGAGCACAACTT
>CABKMX010000189.1 GCA_902373595.1 uncultured Christensenellaceae bacterium | reverse complement strand
GCGCAGAATGAGTCCCATCGCGTTGACGGCGCTGTTGCAAGCGATTGTCACGATGCTCTTTCTGTCCATCCCGGCGATAGTCGCTCCGCTTGCCGGAAATGATTTTTCGGCGGCGGCGATAGCGAAAGTCTTCACCGGATTTTTCCTGCCCGTGTTCGTAATCTTCCCGTTGATTGCGTTTGTCGCGGACATCGCAATCTATCTCGGGCTCAAGTCGGGCAACCGTCTCGCGCGCGCCAACAAAATCACGTTCCTGTGCTGTGCGCTGCCGATGCTGCTCTTCTCGATAGGCTATACGCTCGCGTACTTCGTTGCGGGTTGAGAGGTGAGATATGTCCGGTAATTTGAAAAAAGACAAGACGATGTTTGCTGCAAAGATTGCCGCGATCGTGCTGTGCGCGCTCGCGTTTGTCGCCGGCGCGCTGTACGGCTATTTCTCCGGCTCGAGCTTCGGCATGGACTTTGCCGACGACGTCGACATTTCGGACGTCGCAGACATTGTCGAGCGCGGCGAGTCGCTGTTCAATGACAATTGTGCGCTCTCCGCCGACATCACCATCGACGACGCGTCGTTGAGGATAGGCTCGTCCGACAAGCCTTTTGAGGGCGTGTTCGACGGCAAAGGATACATCATCACTTGCAGCTTTGCCTCCGCGCCCGACGGCTGGTCGCTGTTCGGCAGTATCGGCGAGGGCGGCGTCGTCCGCAACGTGAATTTGGTGATCACCGACGTCGCCGCCGAGGGCAGTGCGTTCGCAGGCATCGCGCTCATCAATTACGGCAAGGTCGAGAATTGCCACATCTTTTACGATTTGAGCGCGTCGGATCCGTCGGGTATGTATTCGCCCTGCGTCGCAATCAATCGCGGCAGCATTGACGGCATCGTCGCCGAGGGCACGTTTTCCGCCGCGTCGACAATGTCCGTCGAGTCGGGCGTGGCGTTCGGCGGTGTGTGCGCATACAACTACGGCATAATCAACGCGGGCATCGCCGTGCCGAAGTTTGAGGGTTTTGAGTGCACAAAAGAGTACTCCATCCTCATCGGCGCGACGGTCAATCCCGGCATCGCCGCCGTCTGCGCCTATACCGCGGGCGACGGACAGACGCAATACACCGCGTCGCTCATGGACCGCGGCGTCTATACGTCGGACAGATCGAGTCTCGACCTCTTCACCGACGACAGCCGTCAATTGTTCAACGAGGACATCTTCAAAGCCCTCAATTTCGACAACCGCTATTGGAGGCTCGTCGCCTCAGGGCTTGAACTGATCGGAGGTGCGCAATGAACGACAGCAAATTTCGCATAGGCGGCAAAGGCATTCTCTTTTTGAGCGTAATAGCGTGCGTGCTCGTGGTTGCCGCGAGCGTTGCCGGGGCGGTGTTGCTTGCGGCTGCGCCGGACGACGGAGCGAGCATGGGCGAAAACGAATACGTTATCGCCGTCGACGACAACATCACCGTCTATCTCGGCGACGCGTTCAAGCTGTCGCCTCACCTCGTGTGCGAGGACGGCACGATAGAGCAGGCGCGCTTTGACTATGCTTCCACATCCGAAGCGGTCACCGTCGACAAGGACGGCAACGTCACCGCAATCGCCGTGCCCGAAAAGGGCGAAGAGGCGACAATCGAGATCTCCGAGCGCAACACCTCGACCGTCGCGTCGGTTGCGGTCAACGTCGTCGACAAGCTGGACAAGGTGCTCGGCATCACCTTCGGCGACGAGCAGGGCAACACCGTGCTCGTCATGTCCGAGCATCATCTCTTGTTCGGCGACACCTATCATCTCAACGTCGTCAGCGAGCCCAAAAACGTGAATATCGCCGACTATTGCGACATCGTCGTCACCGACGAGGACGGCAAAGAAGTCATGCCGTTCGAGCTCGCCTTTGACGGCTCCAAGGTCGGCTTGACCGTGCTCGGAGTGGGCAAGGGTTCGATTGCAATCTCGATTGTAAACGACGACGGCGAGACGCTGTATTCGGACAAAATCAAATTCGAGAGCACTATGGCAAACGAGGCTCTCGGTCAGTCGATACTCGCTGCGAGCGGCATGTCGCTGACCTCTGCCGAGTACACCGCTTCGCTTGAGAAGATGGAACTTGCGCAAGGCATCGACGGAGACATCTCCGACCTTGCGCTGTTCGAGTCGTTGGGCACCGTCGTGCTCGGAGGAGAGAGCGTCGTCGCGCTGGACGGACAGCCTGCCGACATCTGCTACCGCGTGCCGGAGACTCTGTACGCCGACTATCTCGCCGACGGGGATTGGCAGGGGCTGGACGGGTCAATCATCCCGTATGCCGTCGATCCGTCGGTTGAGCGCTATGCCGTCTTGCACGGCTTGAACGACGGCGTCGACCTCGACAACATCTCGTATATCTATCTCTCGCCGACGGTGGTCTTGCCGACGCAGGTGCAATATTCGGGCTATCTGCACACCGGCTGGATGACCGCGGACGGCGCTCCCGTCACGGCGGAAGAGGTCTATGACGCGGCGGACGAAAACGGCATTCATCTCTATGTCGTATGGACGCCAATCGAATATACAATCAATTATAACATCGCCGACGAGAGCGGCGCGGTGCAGGAGACATACTCCGAAATTCGCGATTACGACATGGTCGAACAGCTCAAGTCGCTCAGCGACCTCGGCGTGAACAAGACTGTCGAGGGCAAAAAGTTCGTCGGTTGGAAATATGCGACGGCATCGCAGATGCCCGACATTCCTTCGGGGACCGCGCTCGACATCGGACGTCCGACTCAAAACGGCGCAGTAATCGATT
>CABKMX010000188.1 GCA_902373595.1 uncultured Christensenellaceae bacterium | reverse complement strand
CTGCCGTACTATCGCAAGGCCGTCTATTTGGACGAGCCGCTGTTGAACGCGACCGCGGCGGCGCTGACGCCGAGCGCGACGCTGTTTAGCGCGGGCAATCGAGCGTTTGCATACGAAATAGCCGCGCATATGCCGAGCGCGTCGAAGTTTGCCGAGGTGTACAAGGCGATTCGTTCCGCTTGTTTTTCGGGTGTGTTCAAGACTCCGTCAGATCTCTTTTCGGCAATCGAGGGCGCTTGCGGCGTCGACGAGACTGCGTTCGAGATATGTTTTTATACATTTTGGGCATTGAAATTTTTGCGAATTGGTGCTAAAATAGAATGTGTGAAGGTCGAAAAGACCTCTTTGGACGCGAGCGCGCTCTATCGTGTGCTTGCAAGGGCGGGCAAAAATGGATGACGAAAAATTCCTCTCCAAGATCCAAGCCGCTTTCAGCGAACAGAATTACGACCGCATAACCAGGGCGTACTACTTCGCTAAGCGCGCGCACGAGGGTCAAAAGCGCAAGTCGGGCGACGATTATATCGTTCACCCGATAGCCGTCGCCGAGATTCTCGTCGATCTCGGGCTTGACACCGATACGGTGATAGCCGCGCTTTTGCATGACGTAATCGAGGACACGCCCGTCACCGAAGAGGAACTCGATCAGGAATTCGGACACTCCGTCGTAATGCTCGTCGAGGGCGTTACCAAGCTCAACAAGCTCAACTTCAAGAGCCGCGAAGATCAGCAGGCGGAGTATCTTAGGCGAATGTTCCTCGCGATGAGCAACGATATCCGCGTCGTCATCATCAAGCTTGCGGACAGGCTGCACAACATGCGCACGCTGTCCTTCCGCAACGAGGCTGACCAAAAACGCATCGCGACGGAGACCCTTGACATCTACGCGCCGATTGCGGCGAGACTTGGTATCGCCGGGCTCAAGGGCGAACTCGAGGATTTGTGTTTGCGCTATCTTCACCCCGAAGACTACTATATGATTGCCGAAAAGGTCGCGTCCACGCGCGGCGAGAGGCAAAAGGTCGTCGACGCAATCTCCGCAGACCTGCGCAAGATGCTCGACGAACTGGGCATAAAGGGCGACATCAACGGCAGACCCAAGCACTTTTACAGCATTTGGCGCAAGATGCAAAAGGGCAAGAGCTTTGAGGAGATATACGATCTCACCGCGGTGCGCATCATCGTCGACACCGTCCGCGACTGTTATGCGGTGCTCGGCGCGATTCACACGATGTGGAAGCCGCTCCCCGGCAGATTCAAGGACTACATCTCCGTCCCCAAGACGAACATGTATCAATCGCTGCACACGACGGTGCTGTCAAGCTACGGATCGCCGTTCGAGATCCAGATCCGCACGCACGAGATGCACCGCATCGCCGAGTACGGTATCGCCGCGCATTGGAAGTACAAACAGGGCTTGACCGGCGGCGAACCGACCACGCTCGACGAGAACAAACTCGCGTGGATTCGCAGCGTGATGGAGCTGCAAAACGACGTCAGCGACTCCAAAGAATATCTCGACATGCTCAAGCTCGACCTCTATGTCGATCAGGTGTTTGTGTTCACCCCCAAGGGCGACGTGTTCAACCTGCCGGCAGGCTCGACGGGCATAGACTTCGCGTACGCCGTCCACTCGCAGGTCGGCAACAAGTGCGTCGGCATCAAGATCAATTCCAAGATGGTCCCCGTCGACACGATTTTGCAAAACGGAGACGTCGTTGAGGCAATAACCTCTTCGACCTCGAAGGGACCGTCCAGAGATTGGCTCAAATTCGTCAAGACACCTTCGGCGAAGAGCAAGATCAAGAGCTTCTTCAAGAAGGAGATGCGCGAGGACAACATCAAGCGCGGCAAAGATATGCTCGACGTTGCCGCCAAGCACAAGGGTTTGTCCGCGGCGGAGCTCACCGCAAATCAGCAATGGCGCGATTACGTCTGCCAAAAATACAACATCACCGACATCGACGAGGTGTTCGCGATGGTCGGCTACGGCGAATTGACGACCGCGCAGGTCATGCAAAAGCTGCTCGAGTTCAACAAGGTCGACAAAAAAGATCCGCTCGAGATCAAGACAAGGCAGGGAAAGAAGCGCGGCAAGGGCGACACCGGCATCATCGTCAAGGGCTATTCAGACCTCAAGATCCGCTTTTCGCATTGCTGTACGCCCGTTCCGGGCGACGCGATCATCGGCTACGTCTCGCGCAGCCGCGGCGTGACGATACACCGCGCCGACTGTCCCAATGTCAAATACCTCGAGCCGGAAAGGCTGATCGAGGCGGAGTGGCCGATCGATCGCAACGAGAACAAGCGATTTGTCGCTACGCTCGGCATAACCGCAATCGACAGACCGGGGCTTGTCGTCGAGGTCGCGACGCTGATCGCGAATATGAAGATCACGATGACCACGATCGCCGCAAGGTCGGAAAAGAACGGCACGGCGAGCATCTCCGTCGGCGTCGAGATAGGCAACATCAATGACCTGGACGACCTCATCGCAAAGATAGAGGCGCTCAGGGACGTAACTTCGGTCCGCAGGACCGCACAATGATATGAGAGCGATAGTTCAAAGGGTAAACCATGCGTCGCTGTCCGTGGACGGGCAGCACGTCTCATCGATAGGCACGGGATTTCTCGTGCTCGTCGGCTTTAATAATGACGACGACGTCTCGAAGGTCGACTATGTCGTCGACCGCATCGTCAACATGCGTATCTTCCGCGACGACGCGGGCAAACTCAATCTCTCGCTCAAAGACGTGGGCGGTGAGGTGATGTGCGTCAGCAACTTTACGC
>CABKMX010000187.1 GCA_902373595.1 uncultured Christensenellaceae bacterium | reverse complement strand
GTATTGCTGCATCCACTCATAGGTCAATCCCTCTCCCCTGATACCTATGATTGCGTCGCCTTGCATATTGAAGTTTTCCTGCATGAAATCAAGTCCTTCGGTCATCTCCATGCCGTCGGGCAGATAGGACAAAATGTCCGAATTGACGTTGACATAGAACATCGCGAAAGTACACGCGATGGTCGCCAGCAGGATGAGCCCCAAGATGATGAGTCGATATTTGACTATGAACGCCGCAAACTTTTTCATACTTCAAATATATAACACTTTTCGCCTTTTGTAAATGGCGGCGGCGGCGTAAAACGAATCTTTTACAAACAATTTACATGGGCGCACGCTCCGCGCGCGAACCGCCGAGACGACGAGACGACGCGCACCTTCCAAAGTGCGACAAAAAAACGGGAGGCGTGCGCCTCCCGTTGTCTGTCTTGTCGCGTCAAGCGAGCTTGGACTCGAGCTCTTCGACCTGCTTCTCCAATTCCTTGGGGAGCTTGTCGCCGAACTTGGCATAGAATTCTTTGATGCCCTTGACCTCTTCGCGCCAATTGTCCTTGTCAATCTGCAACAGACCCTTGACGGTGTCGACGGTGATGTCGTCGAGCCCTTCGATGTTGATGTCTTCAGCCTTGGGGACGAGACCGATCGGAGTCTCGACCGCGTCGACGGTGCCCTCGATGCGCTTGAGCATCCAGTCGAGCACTCTCATGTTGTCGCCGAAGCCCGGCCAGATGAAGTGACCTTCATCGTCGGTTCTGAACCAGTTGACGTTGAAGAACTTGGGCTGTTTGTCCGCGTCGACCGAAGCGCCCATGTCGAGCCAATGCTGCCAATAGTCGCCCATGTTGTAGCCGCAGAACGGGAGCATAGCCATCGGGTCTCTTCTGACGACGCCGGTCTTGCCGGCAGCCGCCGCGGTGGTCTCGGAAGCCATGATCGAGCCGACGAACACGCCGTTGTCCCAATCCTTAGCCTGATAGACGAGCGGAGCGGTCTTCGCCCTTCTGCCGCCGAAGATGAACGCGCTGATGGGCACGCCGTTGCCGTTTTCGAACTCGGGACTGATGCAGGGGCAGTTGATTGCCGGCGCGGTGAAGCGGCTGTTCGGGTGAGCGCCCTTCTCGGTCGAAGTCTTGCCATTCCAGGGGTTGCCCTTCCAGTCGATTGCATTCTCGGGCGGATTCTTGTCAAGACCTTCCCACCAAACGGTGTTGTTCTCGAGGTTGTGGCAGACGTTGGTGAAGATGGTGTTCTTCTTGGTCGCCGCAAGCGCGTTGGGGTTGGACTTGGCGTTGGTGCCGGGAGCGACGCCGAAGAAGCCGTTCTCGGGGTTAATCGCATACAGTCTGCCGTCGGGGCCCTTTCTGATCCAAGCGATGTCGTCGCCTACGGTGTAGACTTTGTAGCCGTTCTTGCGATAGCCTTCCGGCGGAATGAGCATCGCGAGGTTGGTCTTGCCGCAAGCGGACGGGAACGCCGCCGCCATGTAGACGGTCTCCTTGTTGGGCTTCTCGATGCCGAGGATGAGCATGTGCTCAGCCATCCAGTTCTCGTTCTTGCCCTGATAGGAAGCTATGCGCAGAGCGAAGCACTTTTTGCCCAAAAGCACGTTGCCGCCGTATGCGCTGTTGACCGAGATGATTGCGTTGTCCTCGGGGAATTGGCAAATGTATCTCTTCTCGGGATCGACGTCGCACTTGGCGTGGGTGCCGCGGACGAAGTCGTTGCTGTCGCCGAGAGCGTCGAGCACGTTCTTGCCGACGCGGGTCATGATCCTCATGTTGAGGACGACATAGATGCTGTCGGTAATCTCGATACCGATCTTGGACAGTCTGCCGCCGACCGGACCCATCGAGAACGGGATGACGTACATCGTCCTGCCCTCGTACGCGCCGTCGAGGATGCCGTACAGCGTCTCATACGCCTTGGAGGGTTCCCACCAATTGTTGGTCGGGCCGCAGTCCTCTTCCTTGCGGGAGCAGATGAAAGTCCTGTTCTCTACGCGGGCGACGTCGTTCTCCTTGGTGCGGTGGAGAAGACAGCCGGGAAGCAGGTCCTCGTTGAGCTTGATCATCTCGCCGGTCGAGATAGCCTCGGCGGTCAGCTTGTCGTACAGTTCCTGGGAACCGTCGATCCAAACGACGTTGTCGGGACGGCAGCGTCTGCGAGTCTGCTCCACGAAGTCGAGCACTTGCTTGTTGGAAGTCAACTCTTTCATGTTATGATCTCCTTAAAATTGTATTTCCGTATCATTGTGCGCACGTGGCGCGTTCGGCGTTTCGCCGAAATCGTTAATATTATATCAAACCTTATCTCAATATGCAATCGTTTGCCCCCAAAATGCAAAATCCGCGCTCTCCTCTCCTCGCCGAAAAATATTTTTTGTTTTTTTCGCGTTTTCATTATACTTTCACTCGGACGGAGTATTATGTCACCATAAGGCACGGACAGCACCGTCGCCGGGAGGAAATGTATGGGATCCAAAAAATTGCTCGCCGCAATCACACTCACGCTCATATGCGCTCTCACCCTCGTCTGTTTCGCCGGCTGCGCCCAAGACGGCAAATCGGCGTATCAGATAGCCGTGGACAACGGCTTTGAAGGCACCGAGGCGGAGTGGCTGGAATCGCTCAAAGGCAGCGACGGTTCGGAAGGCGCCGACGGCTCGGACGGCGAAAATTCGACGATCACCGTTCAAGACCTGTTCGACGCATACGCCGAGACCCATCCGGGAGCGACGATGGACGACTTCCTCGACGCCTATCTCGACTTTGAGTACACGCAGGGCTTCGAGA
>CABKMX010000186.1 GCA_902373595.1 uncultured Christensenellaceae bacterium | reverse complement strand
ATCCTTGCGCGCAACGTCGTTTGGATAGGCTCGTTCGACGATCTGCAAGCGGACGGCGGTCTGCAGCTGCTGTTCGATATGTACCACTACGGCGACACGCTGCTCCAAGCCGACCTTGACGACATGCGCGCCATATTCCAAAACAAGTTCGTAAAAGAGACCGACGGCGAGACCACATACATACTCAACATCTACTTCTCTCAAAGCGGCTCGAACAACGCCGTCATCGCGGCTTTGGACGCGCTTGAAGCAGAGATACAGCGCATCTTGAACGAGCGCATCGAGGACGGCACAATCACTCAGATTGACGACGCGTCGCAGGGATACTACTTCTCCGGTATGGCGCAAAACGCGCGCATCCTCGTCGACAGCTCGCTCAACGACATGCCCAAGTTCGTCATCGCGGCGGTGTTGGTCGTGTTCGTCATATTGCTGCTGTCTTCGCACAGCTATCTCGAGCCGTTCATCTTCCTCGCGACGCTGGGCATATCCATCTTGCTCAACATGGGCACCAACGTCATCGCGGGCAACCCGATCGGCACGATCTCGACGATTACCTCGTCTTGCGCGGTCATCTTGCAATTGGCGGTCGCGATGGACTACTCCATCTTCCTCAGCCACTCCTTCCAAGAGGAATTGCGCACGCTCAAAGACCCCAAGATCGCGCTTATGCACGCTATGCCCAAGACGCTCAAATCCATCTTGGCGAGCGCGTTGACGACGGTCGGCGGCTTTGTCGCGCTGTTCTTCATGAACTACGGCATCGGCTACGACCTCGGCTTTGTCCTTGCAAAGGGCGTCATATTGTCGCTGCTTGCGGTCATATTCATTCAGCCCATCTTGCTGATTTTGACCAAGAAATTGATTGACAAGACCCATCACAATTGGATTGTCACCCCGAGGCTCAACTTTGTCGGCAAGACAATCACCAACAAGTGGGTGTCCGTCATCGTCATCGTGCTGTGCGTCGCGATTGCGATTCCGTCCGCATACTTCCAAGGGCTGGTGCCGCTCAACTACATCACTTTCACCAACGAGACGCCCGAAGAGGAAAAGTGCCTCGCTCAAAGAGAGGTCGAGGGCACCAACAACCAGCTCATCTTGGTCATACCCTATCAATATGACGGCTACGGACACATCGACCTGACCAAACACTACGAGTTCATCGACAAGATTCAACAGATAGGCGTCACCGACGAGACCGCGCCGTCGACAGACTTTGTCGACGGTACATATGTGCGCGAGGACGGCGGCAAGTTCAACCCTGTCTCCGACGTGTTCTCTCTCGCATCGATCGCGGGTGACAGATTCCTCGAAGTGGTACAGGATCCCGAATTCAACGACAGAGCCAACGCGTTTCTGGGCTTGACCGGCTCCACTCTCGAAGAGCAGCTCAACGGTCAGCTGTTCGGCAGCTTCATCTCCAATGTGGACGACGAATCCGAAGGCTCCGTCCACTATATGCTCTACACGATCAATCTCGAGGGCGACCCCGAGGACATCGAGAGCTACAACACGATGCACCGCATCCGCGACATTGCCAACGAGATGTTCGGCACCGACGCAGCGGGCAACCACGTCTACGTCACCGGGCTTGCGCAAGGCGCGTACGACCTGTTCACGGTCACGCCGGACGACTTCACGCTGGTCAACATTTTGAGCGCCGTCATCGTCTTCCTGGTGCTGCTGCTCACCTTCCGCAGACCGATCATGTCGGTGGTACTGCTCCTCGTCATCGAGGCTGGCATCTTCGCCAACCTGACGCTCGCCTACCTGATCGGCGACAAGATCAACTTCATGGCGTACCTGATTGTCAGCGCAATCGAATTGGGCGCGACGGTCGACTATGCGATTCTCTTCTCGTCCAAGTACTTTGAAGAGAAAGAGACTTGCACGGGCGTGGTCGCGGTCAAGAACGCGGTGCACCGCTCCGCACCGAGCGTCATCACGTCGGCAAGCATACTCATCTTCACCTGCGTGGCGGTCACTCTGTTGACGACCAACCCGATTGTCGGACAGATCACAAGGCTGATCGCGATCGGCACCTGCTTCTCGCTGATCCTCGTGTTCACGCTGTTGCCGTCCATCCTCAACATCAAAGAGCGCGTGTCGCGGTGGTACAGCATCAAAAAGGGCAAGGGCGACCCCGACGAGGGCAAGGACAACGTGCCCATCTATGAGAAAAAGCGTCAAGCCAAGCTCGAGGCGAAAAAGCTGGCGATGGCTTCGGTGGGCGCAGACGGCGACTCGGTGATGATTGACGCCGACGCGGGCGACGGAGTCAAGGCGTCCGACGTCCTGATCGACAGAGGCGACGGCGAAAGTGCCGACATCAAAACGGATGCGGCAGACGAAGCGCAACAGCCGTCCGACGACGAACATAAATCGTCCGACAATGAGGCGATGACGACCAAGGACGACGATTGATATTGCGTCAATAAGCACGCGGAGCGCAGGCAAATGCTTGCGCTCCTTTGTCTGTCTCCTTTTGTCTAAAATGCATAAAGTTTTGCGTCAAATCGCTGTCAAGAGGACGCGCACAATTTTTCAAGACATTGTTCTCCGGGCGACAGAGCGCATTTTTCAACCGGCTTTCCGTACAAATTCGCTGTCAAGAGTGAGGGCTCAATTTTTTCAAGACGCGCTCCCTTTGTGTAACAAAGCGCATTTTTCATCGGCTTTGTGTCAAACGGCTGTCAAGAGGCTGAGCACAATTTTTTGCAAAAAACAACCGCAAGCGACAACTAGCGGTCGGCAAAAAACGAGGCCGCCGAAGCGGCCTCTCGATTCACATT
>CABKMX010000185.1 GCA_902373595.1 uncultured Christensenellaceae bacterium | reverse complement strand
GTGTCAATCTCTACCAGCACGTTCTTGGGCAGTGTCTTGACCGCTACACACGAGCGCGCGGGCTTGGAGACGAAGTGCTTTTCGTAGACGGCATTGAACGCCGCAAAATCGCCCATATCGGCGAGGAAGCACACCGTCTTGACCACGCGGCCGATGTCGGTGCCGGCGGCTTTGAGAAGCTGCTCTATGTTGCGGCAGACCTGCTCGGTCTGCTCTTCTATGCCGCCCGAAACGACGGCGCCTGTCGCCGGATCGATTGCAATTTGACCGGACGTATAGACCATGCCGCCCGAGACGATCGCCTGCGAATAGGGACCGATTGCGGCAGGGGCTTTGTCGGTGGAAATGACTTTCATATATTGCCTCCTTAAACGAGTTTGAAGCCCTTGTCCGCAAGCGCTTTTCGGATCTGGGCGATGTGGTCGTGGTTGCGCGTCTCAATCTGAATGCGCAAGAAGCAGCCGTTGATGTCGCTGCCCTCGTTGGCGCGCTCGTAGTGGACGGAGACGACGTTGCCGCCCTGTTCGGCAATTGTCGAAGAGACGTCGCGCAGCTGACCGGGCTTGTCGAGAAGTTCGACGGTGATCAGCGCGGAGCGTCCGCTCATCAAAAGACCTCTCTCTATGACGCGCGAGAGGATGTTGACGTCGATGTTGCCGCCCGAAAGCAGGCAGCAGACCTTCTTGCCCTTGACGGGCAGCTTGTCGAACATGACCGCCGCGACCGAGACCGCGCCCGCGCCCTCGGTGACGAGTTTGTGCTGCTCGATGAGCGCGAGGATCGCCGCCGAGATCTCGTCGTCGGTGACGGAGACAATCTCGTCGACGTACTTGGAGCAATAGCCGAACGTATGCTCGCCCGGCTCCTTGACCGCGATGCCGTCGGCAATCGTAGAGACGCTGTCGAGGCGTTCAATCTTGCAGTCGTGGACGGAGTTGAGCATGCTGGGAGCGCCGCTCGCCTGCACGCCGTAGACCTTGCATTGCGGCCTCAATTGCTTGATTGCAAACGCGACGCCGCTGATCAGACCGCCGCCGCCGATGGGCACGACGACCGCGTCGACGTCGGGCAATTGATCGAGGATCTCGAGCCCGATCGTCCCCTGTCCGGCGATGACATCGTCATCGTCGAACGGGTGAATGAACGTATAGCCGTACTTGTCTTTGAGTTCGAGCGCCTTGTTGTAGGCGTCGTCGTAGACGCCCTTTACGAGACAGATCTCGGCGCCGAGGCGTTTGGTCGCCTCGACCTTGGAGATGGGCGCGACGTCGGGCAGGCAAATCAGAGACTTGATGCCGTTGTGAGTCGCCGCGAGCGCGACGCCCTGCGCGTGGTTGCCCGCCGAGCAGGCGATGACTCCGCGCTGTTTCTCCTCGTCGGAGAGCTGTGAAATCTTGTAGTAAGCGCCTCTGACCTTGAACGAACCGGTGACTTGGAGGTTCTCGGTCTTGAGGAAGAGGTCGACGCCGCTCTTGATGTTGCGCGCGGCGATCATATCCGTCGCACGGATCGCCTCTTTGAGGACGAACGCGGCGTGGTAGACTTTGTCGAGTGTGAGCATATTTCTCCTCAGCGGAGCACCGCGCCCTTGTCGGCGCTGGTGACCAGCTTGGTATATCTCGCGAGCCAGCCGCCTGTGAACTTGGGCTGAGGCATGACTTGCGTTTTCTTTCTGTTTTCAAATTCTTCGTCGGACACGCGCGCGGAGACCTTGTGCGCCGGGATGTCGATGTCGATGATGTCGCCCTCGCGCAAAAGCCCTATCTCGCCGCCCTGCGCCGCCTCGGGGCAGACATGCCCTATCGACGCGCCGCGGCTTGCGCCCGAGAAGCGTCCGTCTGTGATCAGCGCGACGCTCTTGTCCAGCTTCATACCGGCAAGCGCGGAGGTGGGATTGAGCATCTCTCTCATGCCGGGACCGCCCTTGGGACCTTCGTAACGGATGACGACGACGTCGCCCGCGTTGATCTTTTTGCCGTAGATCGCGGCGATCGCCTCGTCCTCGCTGTCAAAGACGCGCGCGGGACCGGTGTGTTTCAACATTTCGGGAGCGACCGCGCTGCGCTTGACGACGCAGCCCCTCTTTGCGATGTTGCCCCAAAGGATCGCCAGCCCGCCCGTCTCGCTGTAAGGCTTGTCGATCGGACGGATGATGTCGTAATTCTTGACCTTGACGCCCTTGATGTTGTCGCCGACGGTGCCGCCGGTGACCGTCATCGCGGTGAGGTCGATGAGATCCTTCTTTGCGAGTTCGGAGATGACCGCCTGCACGCCGCCCGCCGCATAGAGATCCTGCATATGGGTGGGACCCGCAGGCGCGAGGTGGCAGAGGTTGGGCGTGGTGTCGCTGTATTCGTTGAAGATGTTGAGGTCGAGTTCGACGCCCGCCTCGTTGGCGATCGCCAACAGGTGAAGGACGCTGTTGGACGAACAGCCGAGCGCCATGTCGCAGCGCAGCGCGTTGGAAACGGACTTCTTGTTGATGATGTCGCGCGCCTTGATGCCGCGTTTGACCATCTCCATCACCGCCATACCGGCGTGCTTTGCAAGCGCCGTCCTTGCGCTCATGACCGCGGGGATCGTACCGTTGCCCGGCAGTGCGATGCCGATTGCCTCGCACAGGCAGTTCATGCTGTTGGCGGTGTACATGCCGCTGCACGAACCGCACGAGGGGCAGCACTTGTGTTCGTATTCGTCAAGTCCCTTGTCGTCGATGATATTTGCCTTGTAGGCGCCGACCGCCTCGAACATCTTGGACAGCGAGACCTCGCACCCGTCCACGACGCCGGCGAGCATGGGCCCGCCGCTGACGACGACCGCCGGGATGTTCATCC
>CABKMX010000184.1 GCA_902373595.1 uncultured Christensenellaceae bacterium | reverse complement strand
TCCATACCCTTGGTGTCGCCGCAATCCTGCTCGTTGACGATGATGTCTTGCGACACGTCGACGAGACGACGGGTGAGGTAACCGGAGTCCGCCGTTTTGAGCGCGGTGTCCGCCAAACCTTTACGGCCGCCGTGCGACGAGATGAAGTACTCGAGAACGGACAGACCTTCGCGGTAGTTCGCCTTGATAGGCAGCTCGATGACCTTACCGGACGGGTCGCGGACAAGACCTCTCATGCCGCAAAGCTGCGAGATCTGCGACTTGTTACCGCGGGCTCCCGAGTTCGCCATCATCCAGATGGGGTTGAACTCGCCGAGGAAGTCGTCGCCCTTTTCGTCGAACAGCTGGCTGTCGATCCTCTCCTTCGCGTCCTGCCAAGTCTTGACCGTCTGCATATATCTGTCCTCTTCGGACAAACGGCCTCTCTTGAACTGCTTTTCGATGAACACGATGTCCGCTTCCGCCTGCTCGACAATCTCCTTCTTGCTCTTGGGGATGTGCATATCGAAGATGGACGCGGTGACCGCACCGATCGTCGAATACTTGTAACCCAACGCCTTGATCTTGTCGAGAACTACGCTCGTCTCGGTCGCGCCCTTGTACTTGAAGCACGCGTCGACAATCTTGGACAGCTCCTTCTTGCCCACGCGGAAGTCGATCTCGAGATCGAGCTGCTGCTCGGGTGTGTCCCTGGGCACAAAGTGGAGATCCTGCGGAATCGCCTCGTTGAAGATGATGCGTCCGACAGTCGTCTCGAGCAGCTTGCTGTGACGCACGCCGTCGATGACCATCGTCCTGCGGATGTGGACGAGAGACTGCAATTCGACCTGCTTGAGCTGGTACGCCATGACCGCCTCTTTTTCGTCCTTGAAGTATCTGCCTTCGCCCATGCCGCCCGGCTTGACCATCGTCAGATAGTAGCTTCCGATGACCATGTCCTGGGTCGGAGAGACGATCGGCTTGCCGTCGCTGAGCTTGAGGATGTTGTTGTTCGAGAGCATCAGGAACCTCGCCTCAGCCCTCGCCTCAATCGAAAGCGGCACGTGAACCGCCATCTGGTCGCCGTCGAAGTCCGCGTTGAACGCGCTGCAGACGAGCGGATGCAACTTGATTGCTCTGCCTTCGACGAGCACCGGCTCAAACGCCTGGATGCCGAGTCTGTGCAATGTCGGAGCACGGTTGAGCAGCACCGGATGATCCTTGATGACGTCCTCGAGGATGTCCCAAACGACGACGTCCTGCGCCCTCTCGATCACGCGCTTGGCGTTCTTGATGTTGTTGCACTTGCCCATGTCGACGAGCTTTTTCATCACAAAGGGCTTGAACAGCTCCAGCGCCATCTCCTTGGGGATGCCGCATTGATACATCTTGAGCTCCGGTCCGACGACGATGACCGAACGGCCGGAATAGTCGACGCGCTTGCCGAGCAGGTTTTGACGGAAACGTCCCTGCTTGCCTCTGAGCAACGCGGTGAGCGATTTGAGCTCTCTGTTGCCGGGTCCGCTGACCGCCTTGCCGCGCCTGCCGTTCTCAATCAGGGCGTCGACAGCCTCTTGGAGCATCCTCTTCTCATTGCGGACGATGATGTCGGGCGCGCCGAGTTCGATGAGCTTCTTGAGCCTGTTGTTGCGGTTGATGACCCTGCGATAGAGGTCGTTGAGGTCGCTGGTCGCATATCTGCCGCCGTCGAGCGGAACCATCGGGCGCAGCTCGGGCGGAAGCACCGGGAGCACGTCGAGAATCATCCATTCGGGACGGGAATTCCCCATGCGGAACGACTCAATCACCTCAAGCCTCTTGACCGCCTTGAGCTTGCGCTGTCCGGCGTTGGTGGTCGCGATAATCTCCTTGAGCGCGTCCGCCTCTTTGTCGAGGTCGATCTCCATCAACAGCTCTTTGATCGCTTCGGCGCCCATGCCGACGCGGAAAGCGCCGTGACCGTATTTGTCGAGGGCGTCGCGATATTCGCGCTCGTCGAGAATCTGCTTTTTGACGAAGTCCGTCTTGCCGGGATTGACGACGATGTACTTGAGGAAGTACAACACCTGCTCCACGTCCTTGGGGGACATGTCGAGCGCAAGCGAAATGCGCGACGGCACGCCCTTGAAATACCAAATGTGGGAGACGGGCGAGGCGAGCTCGATGTGCCCCATCCTCTCGCGTCTGACATTGGCGCGAGTGACCTCAACGCCGCACTTGTCGCAGATGACGCCCTTGTAGCGTATGCGCTTGTATTTGCCGCAATGGCACTCCCAGTCCTTGGTCGGACCGAAGATTCTCTCGCAGAACAACCCGTCTTTCTCCGGCTTCTGCGTCCTGTAGTTGATTGTCTCGGGCTTTGTGACCTCACCGTGAGACCAAGACCTGATCTTCTCCGGAGAGGCAATGCCAATCTGTATTGAATCGAAATTGTTGACTTCAGACATCGAAAAGCCTCCTTAGTTGTCGTCGGAATCGTCGCCGAAACCGAAGCCCGCTTCGTCCGCATCGTCGAACAGCGCGTTGTAGTCGAACATGCTGTCGCCGCTTCCCAGACCGTACGGATTGTCGTCTTCGTTGAGGTCGAACGCGTCGACTTCATCGAGCTCTTGCTCTTTCTCGGGAACGTAATCGATTTCCTCGTCTACGTTCTCTCTCAAGCCGATCTCTTCTCTGTTCTCGTTGAGCACCTTGACGTCGAGACCGAGCGCCTGGAACTCCTTGATCAAGACCTTGAAAGACTCCGGCGTGCCGGGCTCGGTAATCGGAGCGCCCTTGACGATGCTCTCGTACGTCTTGACTCTGCCGACGACGTCGTCCGACTTGACGGTCAAGATTTCCTGCAGCACGTGGCTCGC
>CABKMX010000183.1 GCA_902373595.1 uncultured Christensenellaceae bacterium | reverse complement strand
GTCAAGATGTTGAGCCCGCCGTTCTCGCCGACGAGCACGGTCACCGTGCCCACCTCGGCAGTGATGTAGATGTCGCGGAAGCCGTCGTAGTCGCCGTCCGGCGTGACGTCTTCATAGTCGCGCAGCCTCTCCATGAGTTCGGGATTGGGGTGAATGTAGCTCTCGTGCGGCTGCTCCTCGGTGCCGCTGGTCGAGATGATTGCGAACTCGGCGTCGATTGCGTCCAAAAACGCCTGCGTCGTCGACGTCCTCGAGCCGTGGTGCGCGACTTTGAGCACGTCCGCGTCCACGTCGTCGAAGTAGCCCTTCGCGAGCAGATACTCCTCGTTGAGCTCGTTGGAATCGCCTGTCAGCACAATCGTCCTGCCCGCATATTCGAGCAGACAGATCGGCGAGACCGCGTTGATCGGCTCTGCGTCGTCGCACTCGGGATAGTCCGCCTCGTCGAAGGTGTAGCAGTTCATCACCCAATTTTCGCCCTCGATCGCGAACGTGCCGATATTCTCGTGATAGACGGACGGCTGTTCGACGCCCGAAGCGTCGGTGTAGATCTCTTCGTCCGCGGCGGCGAGCAGATTTTTCCACGTCGTCGAATCCTGCGCCTCGTCAAGCGGCATATAGATGTTGACTACCTCATAGTTGTCGAGCAGTTTTTTGGCGTCGCGGATGTGATCGTAGTCGCCGTGAGTGATGAACAGATAGTCTATCTGCTCGACCTCTTCTTCCACAAGCACGCCGTTGATGACGTTCCACGGCGACGTCGAGCCGATCTCCGAGCCTATGTCCATCACCATATTCTGCCCGTCGGGGAACTCGATGTAGATGCAGTCGCCCTGCCCTATGTCGAGCACGCGCACGGACAAAATGTCGCCTGTGACAGTCGTGTTGTCGGGCAGCGTGGGCACGTCGGGTTTTTCCGTGCCGCCGGGCTCTTCCGTATCGCCCGGTTTTTCCGTTTCGCCCGTGTCGTCCGGCTTTTCCGGCACGAACATCGAGACGATCGCATCAAAGATGTCGGGGCGCACCGCGTAAAGCACGCCGAGCGCGATCGCGGCAATCAGCACGATGACCACAATCGCAATCAACAGTTTGCGTTTACGTTTTTTGGACCCTCTCGCCATATCAATCCTCGTCGGCGAAGTACTCGATGGTCTTCTTCTTTTTCTCGGGACGGTTGTCGCCGTGCTTGGTGAAGAACATCGTGACGAACGCCATCGCTATGCAGCATACGCCGTAGACGAAGATGAGGTTCTCCTTGCCGGGATTGGCGTCCATGATGAGACCGGACAGGTACGGGGTCACCGCCTGCGCGGTCATGGACGCGACGTAGTAGTAGCCGGTGTATTGACCGACGTTGCTGCCCTTGGCAAGCTCGGTGACCATAGGCAGAGTGTTGACGTTGATGATGACAAGACCAAAGCCGGCAATCAGGAAGCACGCGGTGAACGCGACTTTGAGCAGCGTGGCGTTGATGCCGTCGTTGAGAAAGATGCAGGGCACAAACGCGCACACCGCGATGATGACGCCCATCAAAATGGTCTTTTTGCGGCCGAACTTGGCTGCAAGCAGCGCGACGGGAAGCAGTGCGATCGCGCCGCCCGCACCATTGAGGATGTTGATGACGGACACAAAGCTGTCCTCGAATTTGAGCACGCCGGTCGCATAGGTGGACAGGTGGCTCTTGATTGCGTTCCAACCCAAGAACCAAAGGAAGACCGTGCCGAGGATGAGGAAGAAGGACAGTCTCTTTTCTTTGCCGAGAGGCTCGTTGGCGTGCACCTCCTCTTCGTCGACGACGTTCCACCTCTTCTCCTCGTCGTAGCGCATCTGCACGAACTTCTTCTCGCGCACGACCGCCAAGAACGCGCCCAGCATGACCAGCATCAGCACGCCGAGGACGACAAAGATCCAGATATGCGAAGACTGATATCTGCCCGGCGAGACCATGTTGTAGACGGTGTAGATGAGGATGGACACAAAGCCGCCCGCGCCGCCCATAAAGGTGATCAGCGCGTTCGCCTGCGAGCGCAGCGGCTTGGGCGTGACGTCGGGCATCAGCGCGATCGCCGGCGAGCGGTAGGACGCCATCGCGACCAGCGTCGCCAAAAGCATAAAGATGAACATCACCAAAAGCCCGATGTTCTCCCCTCGGACCTGCGCTGCGATCAGCTGCTGCGCCGCATAGAACGGCGTGAGGAACTCGGAGTTGTAACGGGCGTTCTGCTCGGCGGTCAGCTCGATCGAGCCGTCCGCAAGCCCCTTGAACCACGTCTGATAGTCGGCGTTCTGCCATCCGGCGATGAACGCGTCTATGCTATTCTTGGCGTCGCCGCTCCAATTGCCGCCGTATTGCGTCATATAGTCATAGACTACCTGCGGATTGTCGAGGTCACCGACCTTGGTCAGCAAGCCGTATTGGACGTGCTCCACGACCGCCATACAGATCATAAACAGCACCGCGAGGATCGTACCCCAAAAGATGAAGGTCGTGCGCCTGCCGAACTTGGCTTTGCTGCGCCTGTCCGAAAGGTGCCCGAACAGCGGCAAAAGGAAGATCGCCAGCAAGTTGTCCAAGCCCATGATGATGCCGTACTCGGCATACTCCATGCCGAACACGCGCTGTAAGATGAGCGGCATGATGTAGTCGTAGACTTCCCAAAAGCACATGATGCCCATGAATGCGAAGCCGACGAACAGCGTGCGCTTGAAGTCGAGTTTCATGTCGACGCCCGAGCCGCCCGATGCGGCGGCCGTATCCGCGCTCTGTTCGGCAGCGGCGGCGTCTGCAAGTTGTTCCTTTTCGTTGTCCATAAATTTTCCTCTTATTTTCGGGATGCCCCGTCCCTTACAGTATATCAGTTCG
>CABKMX010000182.1 GCA_902373595.1 uncultured Christensenellaceae bacterium | reverse complement strand
TTTTGAGATATGTTTCGGTTTATTCCGACTTTTTCCTGCGCCGTCTGCGGTTTTTGTTCCTTTTCACCCCTATCTCCGCGCCTGTCACCGTCTGCAACAGCATCACCATGCGCGCAAGCGACAGCGTGTCCTTGCCGCAATAGGTGTACAGCTGGGCGTAGTGTTCGGCGCTCGCCGCGTCGTCCTCATACTGCGCGCGCGTAAACAGCCTGAGCGCCTCGGCGCCGTTGCGCACGTCGAGCGCGGAGTAATCGCAGCTCTTGTCCCCGGGGAACATCGCCGGATAGACCGCTTTGAGCGACGTCGAGCCGAGCATCGCCTTGGAGTAGACCGCCCTCGACGCGAACAGCTCTTGCAGATCTCTCACGCCGTTGCGCGCCGCGGTCAGCTTGGAGCCCAAGTCCTTGTATTTGCTCGCCAGCTGATTGAGCACCTTACACTCCAACCCCTTCGAGAACACGACGACGCACGCGCCGTGCGGGATCTGATTGAACAATCTGCGCGCGATCTCGGGGCGCGGATCGACCCCTTTTTTGGGCAAAAATTGAAAGTGTTCCAGCTCCGAATACTCGGTGCGCTTGACATGCAGCGAATATTGGAACGGGATCTGCATGAACGGCCGCGTGCCGTCATAGAGCGGCAGCGCCGGCTGACATGCCTCGAAGTCGAGGAAGCACATCGGATAGTGCAGCTTCTCTATAAACGTGCGCACGCGCGGAATATCGATATGAAGTTTGTCGTCGTTCAAATACATCCTGACCATCGCCGCCTGCGCGGGTTTGAGCAAATGCGCGTTGTCAAGCAGGTCGTCGAGGCTCTTGACCCCCGACTCGAACAGCTTGAACATCGTCCCGCCGTCAATGCCGTGAAAGTCGAGCATGCACGGCCTTTCTGTCGCGACGCACGACGCGAAATATTCGCACTTGTCGGGACGCTCGCACTTGACGGACATCTCTCTGACCACAGGCTCGGCAATCACCCTCTCCGCCTCGCCGAGGAATGAGGCGACGACCTCGCGCGCCTCTTCCGTCCTCGGCGCGACGTCGTTGATCTTGAACAGTTTTTCGGGCTCGATTGCGCCCTTGCGGACATAGCTTCGATTGCAGACCGCGACGCGTATCGCCGCGAGCGGATGCCCGCTCCTCTTCGCGACCTCGGCGATGTACGCCGCCTTTGCGACCGCGCTCTCGGTGATCTTGGGCGTCGTCTTGGTGTAGTACGCGCAAAGCCCCTCGTCCGTCACGCATACCTCGTCGACATAGGCGCAGAACGCCCCTGCGACGAAACAGACGTTGCGGAACGCCTTTTCGCCCTCTTCGAGCCCCTTTTCGAGCGCCGCGAACGCCGCGTCCGGCTCCGCCGAGCGGCAGTCGATCCCGTCCGGCAAAAGTTTGAACAATTCCTCCCTCAGCCGCGCGTACTCGGACTGGCGATAGACTGACGCCTCATCCTCGGCAAGCGGCATCAGACGCCCCTTTACAAAGAGCGTCTTGCAGTGCCTGTATCGTGAAAAATCGGAATTGTCAAAGTATTTGTTCATCCGCATGCCGCTCCGCGCGGCACACGCCCCGCGGAACTCCCCGAGAATGGTGTCACAATATCATATACTGTTTGACGGTGTCGTAAATCTCCTCTCTCAATGCGAGAATGCCGAAATCGCCCGTCTTGTACGGCTCTCCGCCCAGGTTGGTGACCTTGAGCCCTGCCTCCGCGCACAACAGCGCGCCCGGCAATACGTCCCACGGCTTCTTCGCAAGCAGGACCGCGCCGTCGGTGACGCCCATCGCCGCAAACGAAAAGTCTATGCAAGCCGCGCCGAACATCCTGATTTTCCCGAGCAGAGGATAGAGCTTGCGCATCGCGCGCGCCTGCGCCTTTGCGACCTTGACGGACTTGTGACTGAAATCGCCGAAACTGACCGTGCTGAGCGTGGACTCGAAAGGTTTGAGCTCAATGCGCTTGTTGTTGAGATATGCGCCCTCGCCCTTGATTGCGTGCAGCTTGAGTCCGAGCCCCGGCAAATTCATCGCCGCAAGCACCGGCTCTCCGTTCACGCAAAACGCCGCCTGCAAACCATACAGCGGCGAGCCGTGCGCCATATTCGACGTGCCGTCGATGGGATCGATGACCCACGTCCTCTCGCCGGGTTTGACGCGCGGATACTTTTCCTCGCTGATTATCGTATCTTCCGGAAATGTGAACTTAATCGCTTTGATGAGCTTTGCCTCAACGCCGGTATCGATATCCGTGACGACGTCAAACGCGCTCTTCGACGCAATGCGCTCCGGCGCCGGGCGTTCGCAAAAAAGCACCGCCGCTCTGTGCAACTCCTTGATGATGAAATCCTTTTCGGCTGAATACGCCATGATCCACCGCCTTGTACAAAAATCGGGACATGCCTTCGTCCCGTCTTTTTAATTATACAATACAAGACGGCGTCAAGTCAATCACAAAAATTGCGTTTTTCGCGTCATTTCAGCGCCGACGTCCGTCGACCACAACATCGTACAGCGCCTTCGAAAACGCAACTTCGAGCTTTTCGCACTCCGCCTCCAAACCGGGCACTCGACGCGCAATCGCCCTCGCTCGCGCATATCTTGCCGCCATACGATAAAGCTCATCGCAGCGCCGTCTGCCGACGGCAACGACTTCTTCCTTTTTGCTCCTGCTTGTCACACTCGATCTTTCCATCGATGTCCTCCCCTTTGGTTCTGATGCCATTTTAGCACTCGCGCCTGTTTGGGTCAATCGTTCTTTCGCGCGTATGCGCGCGCTGACAAATTTCGACAAAATATGCGTATAATCGACACAGGCACGAAAATTTCGTTTGTCGACTTCTGAGCGGTCATGTCGGTTAAAAGCGTTTTTACGCCCTTTCCCTGCGCTGCCGAAAATCGATATG
>CABKMX010000181.1 GCA_902373595.1 uncultured Christensenellaceae bacterium | reverse complement strand
GTACAACGGCGACCTTTCGCGCAAGGTCAACCTTGTCGATTACGGTTTCCGTCTGCCGTCGGCGTACGACAACCGCCCGCTGCGGTTCGAGGAATTCGACGCGCGAGTGGGGCAGATGATCTGCGTGTCGGCGACGCCCGGACCGTACGAACTCAAAGAGGCGGGGCAGGTAGTCGAGCAGTTGATACGTCCGACGGGTCTGCTCGATCCCGAGGTGACGATACGTCCCGTCGAGGGGCAGATCGACGACCTGTTGTCGGAGATCCACATTCAAACCAAAAAGGGCGGCCGCGTGCTCGTCACCACTTTGACCAAGAAGATGGCGGAGAGTTTGACGCAATATCTGTCCGAACAGCACGTCAAGGTCAAGTACATGCATTCGGACGTGGACACGCTCGACCGCATCGAGATCATCTCGGGGCTGAGGCGCGGCGACTTTGACGTGCTGGTCGGCATCAACCTCTTGCGCGAGGGGCTGGATCTGCCCGAGGTGACGTTGGTCGCGATCCTCGATGCGGACAAAGAGGGATTCTTGCGCAGCGAGACGTCGCTCATACAGACGATAGGCAGGGCGGCGCGCAACAGCGAGGCAAAGGTCGTGATGTATGCCGACACCGTCACCGGGTCGATGCGCCGCGCGATAGACGAGACAGACCGCCGCCGCGCCAAACAGCGCGCCTACAATGAGGAGCACAACATCACTCCGCGCACGATCGTCAAGCCGATCACCAATTCGCTCGAGATCACCAAGAAGCTGTCCGAGGACAAAAAGGACAAGAAGACGGTCGCCGAGCTGTACAAGGAGCTGGACAGGGTGCAGAGCGCGATGAAGGTCGCGGCGAGCACTCTCGACTTCGAGCTTGCGATACGCTATCGCGAGCAGGCGGCGGAGCTCAAAAAACGCATCGCCGAAGAGAGCAAAAAAAGAGGCGGCAAAAACGCTTGACAATCGCCCCGCAAGGGGATAATATTCCGAGATATGAGAGAAGATATTTTCGTAAAGGGAGCGAGGGTCCACAACCTCAAAAACATCGACGTGTCCATACCGCGCGACAAGCTGGTCGTGTTCACCGGTCTGAGCGGTTCGGGCAAGTCGTCGCTTGCGTTCGACACCATTTTCGCGGAGGGACAGCGCCGCTATATCGAGAGCCTTTCATCGTATGCGCGCCAATTCCTCGGGCAGATGGACAAGCCCGACGTCGACTACATCGACGGGCTTTCGCCTGCGATCTCCATCGATCAAAAGACCACTTCCAACAATCCCCGTTCCACCGTCGGCACTGTGACGGAGATATACGACTATCTGCGTCTGCTGTACGCGCGTGTGGGCGAGGTGCATTGCCCCAAGTGCGGCAAGAAGATAGAGCAGCAGACCGTCGATCAGATCGCCGACCGCATTTTGGCGGCGCCCGAGGGAGCGAAAGTGCGCATCATCGCGCCGATAGTCAGAGGGCGCAAGGGCGAGTATACCAAACAGCTCGAGCAGCTGCACAAAAACGGCTATATGCGCGCGATCGTCGACGGCGTCGACCGCGAGCTCGACGAGGAGATCAAACTCGACAAGAACAAAAAGCATACGATAGGCATCGTCGTCGACAGGCTTGTCGTCAAAGAGGGGATAAACCGCCGCTTGACGGACAGTCTCGAAAACGCGCTCAAATTGACCGAGGGTTTGGTCGAGGCGGAGACCGACGGAGCGACCGTGCTCTATTCCACGCGCTACGCCTGCCCCGACTGCGACGTCAGCATAGAAGAACTCACGCCGAGGCTCTTTTCGTTCAACTCGCCCTACGGCGCCTGCCCCAAGTGCGGAGGCTTGGGCTTTACGCAGGAGATCGACGTCAACAAGGTGGTCAAGTGGGACAAGTCGCTCGCCGAAGGCGCGGTCGACGTCGCCGGCTGGTTCCTCGAAAAGGTGTCGCAGAGCGCGCTCTCTTCGCTTGCTCGCAAGTATGGGTTCAGTCTGCGCACGCCGTTCAAGGACTTGCCCGAGAGCGTCCAAAACGTCGTACTCTACGGCGACAACACTCAGATCGAATACAAGTTCGATTCCGCCAATTTCAGCGCGTCGTTCCGCCGCAATTTCGAGGGCGTGATCTCCAATCTGCGCCGCCGCTACCGCGAGACGACGTCCGACTTCGTCAAGATGGAGATAGAGCGGTACATGCGCGACGTGCCCTGCGACGTATGCCACGGCAAGAGGCTCAAACCCGAGGCGCTCGCGGTGTTTGTCGGCGGCAAGAACATCTGGGAACTCTGCAATCTCTCGATAGTCAAATTGATAGAGTTTTTCGAAAAGCTGAAGCTCGGCAAGAGCGAGGCGGTCATCGCCGATCAGATCCTCAAAGAGATTGATGCGCGCCTCAACTTTTTGCGAAACGTCGGCTTGGGCTATCTGTCGCTGGGCAGGTCTGCCGGTACGCTGTCGGGCGGAGAAGCGCAGCGCATCAGGCTGGCGACGCAGATAGGAAGCGGGCTCATGGGCGTGCTCTACATCCTCGACGAGCCAAGCATAGGACTGCATCAGCGCGACAACGACAAACTGCTCGCGACGCTGTGCCGTCTGCGCGATCTCGGCAACACGCTTATCGTCGTCGAACACGACGAAGAGACGATGGAGCGCGCAGATTGGATCGTCGATATAGGACCCGGCGCCGGCGTCAACGGCGGCGAGGTCGTCGTCTGCGGCACTCCGGACGACGTCAAGAAGTGCCAAAAGTCGATCACCGGCGCATATCTGTCGGGCAGGGAGAGCATCCCCGTCCCCGGCGTGCGCAGGGCGGGCAGCGGCGAGTATTTGACGATACGCGGAGCGCGCAAGAACAACCTCAAAAACATTGACGTCAAGATACCGCTCGGCAAATTCGTCGCGATCACCGGCGTTTCGGGCAGCGGCAAGAGCAGTCT
>CABKMX010000180.1 GCA_902373595.1 uncultured Christensenellaceae bacterium | reverse complement strand
GACTTGCGGTCCCTGCCTCGGCGGACACATGGGTATTCTCGCGAGCGGCGAGGTCGCGGTGACGACGACCAACCGCAATTTCATCGGCAGGATGGGCGCGAAGGACAGCTACATCTATCTCGCCTCTCCGGCGACCGCGATGGCAAGCGCGATCGCAGGCAAACTCGCCTCGGCAGGCGTCAAGGAGGACTGATATGCTTCAAGGAAAAGTTTTCAAATTCGGCGACGACATCGACACCGACATCATCGTGCCGGCGACCTATCTGTCGACCTTCGACCCCAAAGAGCTCGCCAAGCATTGCATGGAATACACCGACCCCGATTTTTACAAGCAGGTCAAAGAGGGCGACATCATCGTCGCGGGCAAGAATTTCGGATGCGGCTCGTCGCGTGAGCACGCGCCGATCGCGATCAAGGGCTGCGGCGTATCCATCGTGATTGCCAAGTCGTTTGCTCGCATCTTCTACCGCAACGCGCTCAACATCGGGCTTTACATTTTGGAGTGCCCCGAGGCTGCGGACGCGATCTCGCAAGGCGACGACGTCAAAGTCGACGTCGACACCGGCGTCATCACCGACGTGACGACGGGCAAGACCTTCAAGGCGGCGCCCTTCCCCAAGTTCATTCAGAACATCATCGAATGCGGCGGCTTGGTCAACGCGATCAAGGCGGGCAAATTTTGATTTGAGGTGAGATATGGGTACATACAACATCACCGTCATACCCGGCGACGGAATCGGTCCCGAGGTCACTTCGAGCGCGGTCCGCGTGCTTGAGGAGGTCGGGGCAAAGTTCGGGCACAAGTTCAATTTCGAATACAGCATTTGCGGCGGCGCCGCCTACGACAAATACGGCGAGCCGCTCCCCAAGGAGAGCCTCGACAAGTGCTTGAACAGCGACAGCGTGCTGTTGGGCGCGGTCGGGGGGCCTCAATACGACTCTCTGCCGTACGAAAAGCGTCCCGAGCGCGCATTGCTCGGCGTTCGCAAGGCGATGGGGCTTTACGCCAACCTTCGCCCTGCCAAATTGTTCGACGCGCTCGCAGACGTCTGCCCTCTCAAACACGCGAAGAACATCGACATGCTCGTCGTGCGCGAGCTGATCGGCGGCATCTACTTCGGCGAAAAGGGCGTCCGTGAGGGCAAGTACGGCCGTGAGGGCTACGACGTGATGTGCTACGGCGAACTCGAGGTCGAGCGCATTTGCCGCACCGCGTTCGAACTCGCCCAAAAGCGCCGCGGCAAGGTGTCCAGCGTCGACAAAGCCAACGTCCTCAAGACCAGCGGCATTTGGCGCAAGGTCGTCCACGACATCCACGAGGACTACCCCGACGTCCAACTCGAAGACGTGCTCGTCGACAACATGGCGATGCAGCTCGTCCGCGATCCGTCCCAATTCGACGTCATCGTCACCGGCAACCTGTTCGGCGACATTCTCTCCGACCTCGCGTCGCAATGCGTCGGCAGCATAGGCATTTTGCCCTCCGCCAGCATCAACGACACGACGCGCGGACTCTACGAGCCCATCCACGGCTCCGCGCCGACCATCGCCGGCAAGAACATCGCCAACCCCATCGCGACCATCCTCTCGGCGTCGATGATGCTCAAGTATGCGTTCGACCTTTCCGCCGAAGCCGACGCCGTCGACAAAGCGGTCGAAAAGGCATTGAACGACGGAGCGCGCACCGCCGACCTCGCGCAAGCAGGTCTCCCCATCCTCGGCACCAACGAGATGACCGACACAATTTTGCGCAACCTGTAATTGATTTTTTCGTCTTTTGACAACAAAATGCCCCACGCAGCTGCGGCTGTGTGGGGTCTTGCTTTTGTCGCTTTCCTTTCTTCTTTTATCGGCTTCATCTTTTCTTTGACAAAGTCAATCTCTTCTTGCGTCAAGCCGTATTTTTTACAATTGCTTGTCGATATCGGCAACGGAGCCGTAAACAAAGACTCGAATCAACGCCTCTCGAACTTTTCGGTTTGCATAAAATTTCGGCGGAGCCGAAGCTCCGCCGATGCGCGTTGCGCTCAGGCGTTTGCCGGCGCGATGTCTTTGTTGACGTAGATATATTTGACCGTTTCGGTTTGCGTGGCGCTATCGGTGACGGCGCAGGCAATCAATATATCTTCTCCGATGACTTCCGTCTCGAATCTTTCGGCGGTGAAGTCAATCACCTTGGTGCCGTCCGAGATGCGGTAAACGGAGTTGTTGCCCTCGCCGTCCGAGACAAAGTAGACGTCTCCGTCGGTGCCGTGGTAATCCTTCACGTCGCAAATGTCGGACGCTCTGCCGGTCGCGACGTCATACACCTTGAACTTGCCCTTGGGGTTGTCTTCGAGGTCGGTGACGATGTTCCCGAGCTCGTCGACTTCGTGTTCGACAAAATACACTTTGCCGGGCGCGCTTGCGACGTAGAAAGCTTGCGCGCTGTCGATTGTGAACGCATATTTGCCTGCAACCGTGAAGTAGTCGTCGCCATAGACGAACATACCGCTTTGGTCGAGCCGTCTTGTGCCCTCGACAAATTCGGTGACGAGCTTGCCGCCGGAGTCGTACAGTCTGACGACCGCCCCGTCGCTGAGCACGAGATAGTCGCCCCAAACGCTCATGGCGTCGACGTCGTCGAGCCCGGGGAAGATTGCCTGAATGTCGACGGAGATATTGAAGTCCTTGTCGAAATATTGCAGCATGTCCTTCGACAGCGTCTTGTCGTCGTCAATCGTCCGTATATACGCAGGGGCGTCGCCATCTTCAATCACGACCCCGTAGAGGTCGGACTCCGTATGCGTGAAGACGAAGTCCAACTTCTTTTCGGTGAGTTTGCCCGATTCCCACTCGTAGAAGTAGTGGAAATAGATATACTTGTCTCCGCCGATGTAATAGTCGTAATCCTTGGCGTCGTTCGGGACAAATA
>CABKMX010000179.1 GCA_902373595.1 uncultured Christensenellaceae bacterium | reverse complement strand
CTCTATGCCGCCCAACTCCTTGAGCTCCTGCTTGCTGCCGACGACGTGCATGTGACCGCAGTCCTTGCAAATCCACACCGGAATCGGCGTGCCCCAATAGCGCTCGCGCGATATGCCCCAATCGATGACATTCTCCAGGAAGTTGCCCATGCGCCCCGTGCCGATCGTCGGCGGAATCCAATTGACGGACGCGTTGTTGGCAAGCAGCCTGTCGCGCACCTCGGTCATCTTGATGAACCAGCTGCTGCGCGCATAGTACAAAAGCGGCGTGTCGCAGCGCCAGCAGAACGGATAGCTGTGCTCGAACATCAATTCCTTGAACAGCAAACCGCTGTCCTTGAGATGACGTATGACCAATTTGTCGCCGTCCTTGACAAAGATGCCCTCAAGGTCGCCCGTGCCCTTGACAAACCTGCCGCGGTCGTCGACCATTTGCACGAACGGCAAATCGTACTTGCGCCCGACCTTGGCGTCGTCTTCACCGAACGCGGGCGCGATGTGAACTACGCCCGAACCGTCCGTCAGCGTGACGTACTCGTCGCAGACGACGTAGAACGCCGACTTGTCGCCCTTGTAGAAGTCGAAAAGCGGAACATATGGCGTGTATTCGTAATCTTTGCCCCTCTTGACGTCAATCAGCGTGTAGTCGTCGAAAAGCGAGTCGACAAGCGCCCTCGCCAAGATGTAAATCTCGCCATTTGCCTTGATCTTGGCATAGTCCTCGACAGGATTCATGCACAGCGCGACGTTGGACGGAAGCGTCCACGGCGTCGTCGTCCATGCGAGAAAATAGCCCTCCTCGTCACGCAATTTGAACTTGACGAAAACGGACTTCTCCTTGACGAGCTTGTAGCCCTGCGCGACCTCGTGCGACGAAAGCGCCGTGCCGCAGCGCGGACAATAGGGCACAATCTTGTGACCCTTGTACAGCAAGCCGGCGTCCGCAATCTTCTTGATCGCCCACCACTCCGACTCGATGTAGTCGTCCTCATAGGTGACGTAAGGATGCTCCATGTCCGCCCAATAGCCTACGCGCTCGGACATGCGCTCCCACTCGTGCTTGTACTTCCAGACGCTCTCCTTGCACTTGCCGATGAACGGCTCGATGCCGTACTTCTCGATGTCCTGCTTGCCGTCCATGCCGAGCAATTTCTCGACCTCCAGCTCGACGGGCAGTCCGTGAGTGTCCCACCCCGCCTTGCGCAACACGTGATAGCCCTTCATCGTCTTGTAACGCGGTATGATGTCCTTCATAACACGCGTCAATATGTGACCGATGTGCGGCTTGCCGTTGGCGGTCGGCGGACCGTCGTAGAAGGTGAACTCGGGCTTGCCCTCGGTCGCCTTTATGCTCTTTTCGAAGATGCCGTTGCTCTTCCAAAACTCGAGCACCTCTTGCTCTCTCGAGCAAAAATCCATGCTTGAATCGACTTTTTTATACATCGTTTCCTCCGCGGAAAAATTATATCTCTTGTTTGTCTTTGTCCTGCTTGTCTTTGCCTTCGTCGGTAGGCTCGTCCGCTTTGACGACCTTGCGCACGACGCACTTGACCGCCCTCTTTTGCGCAACCTCGCTCACCTCGATCTCGCAGCCGAGAAAGTCGAGCCTGTCGCCCTTTTGCGGCACGCGCCCCAGCTCTTGAAACACGACGCCCGACAATTGCACCGCGTCGTATTCGTCCGCGTCCGCCGCAATCCCGAAATAGTCGAAGAACTCGTCCAGCTTGACGTCGCCGGACACCTCGACCGAACCGTCGCCCAGCGCAGTGAACGACTGCACAACCCTGTCGTGCTCGTCCCATATGTCGCCGACCAATTCCTCCAAAATGTCCTCGAGCGTCACTATCCCCAGCGTGCCGCCGAACTCGTCGACGACGATCGCGAGATGCGTCTTCTCTTGCTGCAACTTGCGAAGCAATGCGCTGATCTTCATCGTCGGCGCCGCATAGATCAGGTTGTCCGAAACCGCGCCATCTATCTTCTTTGCGCCGGCAAGATATGCCTTGTAAAAGTCCTTCTCGTTGAGCAGCCCGATTACATTGTCAATCGTGTCTTTGTAGACCGGCAGACGCGAATAGCCCGTCTTGCGGAAGACGTCGAGCACGCTGTCCATGTCCTGCCCCTTGCGCACCGCCGCAACGTCCACGCGCGGCGTCAACACGTCCTCGACAGTCAAGTCGTCGAACTCAATCGCCGAACGGATGAGCTCGCCCTCGTATGCGTCGATGCCGCCCTCCGTCTGCGCCTCGTCGACATAGGTAATCAATTCGTCGTCGGTGATCGACGCGTCCTTTTTGGGCTTGAGCACCTTGTCGAGCAGCTTGCGCCACAGCCCGAACAGCCAAGTCAACGGGAAGCAGACCACGCAAACCGCCTTGGCAAACCACGCGAACAGCTTCGCCGTCTTTTCGGGGTCGCGCCCCGCCAAGATCCGCGGCGTCATCTCGCCGAAAATGAGCACCAGCGCGACCACCGCGAGCGCCGCGACGACCATCGCGAGCGCGATGCTGTCCTCGATCATCTCCATGAACAGCAGCACCCCCAGCCCCGTCGCGACGACGTTGGCGATGTTGTCGCAAATGAGAAGCGAGGTCAAAAGCCTGTCCTGCTTTTCGGACAGAGCAAGCACCCGCTCCGCCTTTTTGTCGCCGTCCTGCGCGGCGGTCTTGAGCTTGACTTTGTTCAATGAAGAATATGCCTCCTCCACCGCCGAAAAAAGCGCCGAGAGGATGAGCATGATCACGATTAGTACGGAATATAACGGAATTTCCATATCCCGATGTTCGAGCCTCCTTGCGCGCAAATGTATGCGCGTTGTGAATATTATATAATAATCACCATTCAATCGTCAAGCCTTTGCGACAAACATCGAAAGCAAATGCATATGCAAGCGGCAAGCAAAAGAAAAACGCCGTCAAGGCGCTTTTCGGG
>CABKMX010000178.1 GCA_902373595.1 uncultured Christensenellaceae bacterium | reverse complement strand
CTGACAAAGTTGAACGTCACGCCTGCGGCGAGCACGATGATCCTCTTCCAAACGGGCTTTGCGTTGAAGGCGTCCGGTCTTTCGCCCTCCTCTTCGTCCTCGCCCTCAAACGCACAAAAACCGCCGGCGGGGATGCATCTGAGCGAAAAGACTTCGCCGTTTTTTTTGGTCTTTTTGAAGATCGCGGGACCGAAGCCGACCGCAAATTCGTTGATCTTGAATCCGAGCAATTTGCCGGCGGTATAGTGCCCCAGCTCGTGAACGACGATCATGAACATAAAGCACAGCATCGCGACGATGATGTACCCTATCCACTTGAAAATTTCGGCGGCGTCGACCGACAAAAGCAACATTTCAGATCTCCGTAAGTTTTTGAGTCAGCTCTCTCACCCGCGCGTCCGCCGCTAGCACGTCTTCCGCATTGCGGCTGTCGCCCTGCGGCACAAACGCTTGAAGAGCCTCATTGATATAATACGGTATCTCGCCGAATTTTATAATGCCCTTGACAAACTTGTCGACGGCGACTTCGTTTGCGGCGTTGAGCGCGGTCGGATAGAGCCCGCCCTTCGCCGCGCATTGCGTAGCGAGTTTGAGACATTTGAAGGTGTCGAGATCGGGCTTTTCAAAGTCGAGCGAAAGCCCGTCGAACGACAGCGGCGAAAAACATGCGCTCCCCCTTTCGGGATAGAGCAAAGCGAGCGATATCGGCAGCTTCATGTCGGGATAGCTCATCTGCGCGATCACGCTGCCGTCGGCAAAGCGCACCATCGAATGCACGACGCTCTGCCTGTGCACGACGACCTCGATCCTGTCCGCCGGCACGCCGAAAAGGTGCATCGCCTCGATGATTTCAAAGCCCTTGTTCATCATGCTCGCACTGTCGACGGTGACTTTGACGCCCATGTTCCATGTCGGATGCTTGATCGCGTCGGCAAGGGTCGCGCCGGCGATCTCCTCCGCCTTTTTGCCGCGGAAAGGTCCGCCCGAAGCGGTCAAGATCAGCGATTCGCATTTAGGCGCGTCTTCGGCGCGTCTGTCAAGACATTGCCAGATCGCGCTGTGTTCGCTGTCCACGGGCAAGATGCGCGTGCCGCGTTTTTTGCAGAGGTCATCGATGACGTCGCCGCCCGCGACCAAAGTCTCCTTGTTTGCGAGAGCGATCCCGCTGCCCGCCTCGATCGCCGCGACCGTCGGCAAAAAGCCGCTGATCCCGACCAACGCGTTGAGCAAAAGGTCGACCTTGCGCGCCGCAAGCAGCCGCGCCGCGTCTCTTCCGCAAAGCACCTCTGTGCCGTGCGCGTCGAGCCGCTTCGCCGCCTCTTCGTCTTTGACCGCGACGACCTTGGGCTTGAACTCGACGATCTGTCTCTCAAGCAATTCGACGTTGCCGCCGCAGCACAGCCCGTACACCTCGAATTCGTGAGGATAGGCGCGGACGATGTCGAGCGCCTGAGTGCCTATCGAGCCGGTAGAACCGAGTATCGTCAGCGACTTCATGACTGCTTCACGCCGAGACCGCGTTGACGCACGCGAACAGCAGATAGACGAGGGGCAGCATGAACAAAATGCTGTCCAGCCTGTCCATGAGTCCGCCGTGTCCGGGGAAAATCTTGCCGAAGTCCTTGATGCCTGCCTTGCGCTTTATCCAGCTCGCCGCAAGGTCGCCGACCTCGCAGACAAAGGCGCCGAGATAGCCTATCACGAGATAGAGCGCAAGCGACAGCCAAAGGTCGTCCGTAAGGTAATGCCTTTCGGAGATTGCGTTCGTCCAATCGAAGAGGACAAAGATCAAAAACGCGCCCAAAATGCCGCCGATAATGCCGCCTATCGCGCCCGATATCGTCTTTTTGGGACTGATGTTGGGGCACAATTTTTTGCCTCCGACTGTCACGCCGACAAAATATGCCATCGTGTCGGTCATCACCGGCACGACGATCGCGAGCAACAAGCCGAGGAAGCCGCCGTACCCGTGATTGATCAATGTGAAAATGCTCGTCAACGCGAGCGGATATACCAGTGCGAGCGCGGTCGTTGCAAGATCTTTGAGCTCGTAATTGTGCTTGGCGGTGAACACCGCGAGCGCGGCAATCATGCCGAGCGAGACACCGGCTATCGCGCCCGGCGCGCCCAGCCATGCGGCGAGCGGCATCGTCGTGACCCCGGCGATGACAAGCCCGGGTACGATCGGGTCGTAACCCGCCCTCTTGAGAGCGCCGTGCATTTCGTGCAGAGCGACGAGCGAGCACAGCCATACGACCGCGTCGATGAAGTACGGCGACACAAACAAGCCGGCGGCAAATGTCCCGACGAGCACAAGTATCAAAACAGCCGCAGTCAAAATTCTCTTCAACATCAGTTCAACCTCTTTACACTGCCGTATCTGCGGTCGCGCGAAGCGTACTCTTCGAGCACCGCGTCAATGATTTTTTCGTCAAAGTCGGGCCAAAGCTCGTCCCTGAACACAAATTCGGAATACGCCGCCTGCCAAAGCATGAAGTTGCTCAATCGCTTCTCTCCGCTCGAACGGACGATAACGTCCGGATCGGGCAAGCCTCCGGTATACATGCAGTCGGACAGCGTTTCGACGTCGACGTCCTTGAGTCCCGACTGCAACAGCGTCCTTACCGCGCGGACGATCTCGTCCCTGCCGCCGTAATTGAGCGCGATGCAGACAATCATCCCCTTGTTGCCCTTCGCCGCCTCGACGATGCGGGTGCACGCCTCGCGGGTCTTTTGCGGAAGCGGCGTCAAGTCGCCGATGAAGAGGATGCGCAATCCCCTGTCGACATACTCCTTGAGCCTGGTGTCGGCAAACTCGGCGACCATCGCAAAGAGCGCGTCTATCTCATCTTGAGGACGCGCCCAATTCTCGGTCGAAAACGCATAAAAGGTGACCATTTCGACGCCGCGCTTTTCGCACGCGGCGACGACTCTCTCGAGCGCCTTTACGC
>CABKMX010000177.1 GCA_902373595.1 uncultured Christensenellaceae bacterium | reverse complement strand
TCCAACGTGTGGATCTTGCCGGGCAAGATGTCGTATTGCGGCTTTGTGCACGCCATCGCCGGGGTGTCGCCGCCGACGCCGCGCTGTTTGCCGTCCACGCAGACGGTGAGCGCGTTTTCTCTTCCGAGTTCGTGCAAGTGCTGCGCGTTTTGCAACATCTCATAGGTGTAGGGGTGGACGGTCATCTCGAACGGCATGCCGACCGCGCGGAGCGTCACTCCCTCTTTGCCGCCGATTGAGGCGTATCTCACGCCGGTGTGGTTGCCGTTCTCTTGGGGGTAGAGGTAGTCGTGAATCATCTCTTCCGCCTTGCCCGACCAAACGCCGAGTTCCGCACCCGTCGCGCGGTCGCAATAGTTCTCGTGCGGACCTTTGCCGTACAGCGACACGCCGTCGATGCCCTCGGCGAGACGGAAGGTGAAGCCGTAGCGTTCCATGCTGCACTTGACGTTCAGCGACATCGCGAGACGGACGGAGCCGTCGCCCGAGAAGGTGTAGGTGGTCTTGAGATGTTTGGTGTGCGGCATCGACCAGCAGATCTCCGCGGTGACGACGCCGTCGTTCTCAAAGACGTTGACGCTCTTTGCGCGCAGTCTCTTTTGAGCGCGGATGCCCTTGTCCTTGCCCATGAACAGCGTGGAGATGATGCTCGGCACTTGGGGCAGAGCGTCGTTGTCGATCGTTGCGCGCGCAAAGTTGGGGCGTATCGGCGCGGAGAGCAATTCTTTGCCGCCGGCGACTGCCGAGGTGATGTAGCCGTTGCTGCCGAGCGAATAGGAGACGTCGCCCGCAGTGATCGTCCAGCCGCCGCTGACCGAGGTGCATTGAACGCCTTTTGTAAACACGGGCGCCGAAAAATCGAACGGCTTGACGACGAATTGACCCGTCGCCGCGACGTGCCCCGCCTTGGCGTAGGGCATGTCCTTTGTCGTCAGCAGACGGACGTTGAGGACGACCTCTTTCCCCTCCGGGAAATCGCACTTTTCGGGGAGCGGCACTTGCGCCTTCTCGCCGGGAGCGCACTTGACGACGCTCGTCTTGCTTGCCAATTCCTCACCTTCGGCGACATAGGAGACGACCGTCTCATATTCGTCGAGGTCGGTGAAGTTGTGCCGGTTGGTGACGGTCAATTTGCCGTCTTCATACTCAAAGCCCGCCTTCGCGTATTGATACTTGACTTCATACAGCGCCGGGTTGGGGGAGCGGTCGCCGCGGACGATGCCGTTGAACGCAAACCTGCCCGCATTTGGCTTGTCGCCGAAGTCGCCGCCGTACAGCCACGCGTCCTTGCCGTCGATCTCGCGGTGGATCGCCTGGTCGGCGAAGTCCCAGATGAAGCCGCCGGCGAGGCGGTCGTATTTGCGGAACATGTCCCAATAGTCGGAGAAGTCGCCGAGAGCGTTGCCCATGCAATGCGCGTATTCGCATTGTATGAAGGGCAGGTCGCGGTACATGTCGGGCGTGTATTTGCTGCCGAGCGGCGACCAGAGCGCAAGGCAGTGGCGCATCGGCTTGTTCTCGCCGATAATCGGCATCTTTTCGACGTGGGAATACATCTCGCTCAGCACGTCGCCGACCTTGCCCGATTGGTCGGGCTCGTAGTGGATGAAGCGCGAAGTGTCGCGTGCCAAGACCGCTTCGCGCATGACGAAGAAGTCTTTGCCGAAGCCCGCCTCGTTGCCCAGCGACCAGCTGATGATGCAGGGGTGATTCTTGAGTCTTTCTACCATGTTCATCGCACGGTAGACGCATTGGTCGACCCACTTTTTGCTGCTTGCCGGCAAGAACGCCGCCAGCCCGTGGCTTTCGAGATTTGTCTCCGCCATGACCAAGATGCCGATGCGGTCGCACATCTCATAGAATGCGTCGCAATTGGGGTAGTGCGAGTTGCGGATTGCGGTGATGTTGTTGGCTTTGCACAGCAGCAGATCTTTCTCGATCAGCTCGTGCGGCACCGCGTGCCCGTGGTAGGGGTGGAACTCGTGGCGGTTGACGCCGTAGATTTTGATCGGTTTGCCGTTGAGCAAGATGAACGGGCCTCTGCCGTCCTTCATGCCTTGAATGCGCACTTCGCGGAAGCCGAAGTCGTGTTCGCGTCTGTCGACCTCTTTGCCGTCCGCAAGCAAAATTATGCGCACGCGGTAGAGGTTGGGATATTCGTCCGACCACAACTTGACGTCTTTGAGCGCGGCGGTCAATTTGACGTCCTTGTTGCCGACCGCGAGCTTGCCGACGGTTTCGGACAGCTCGGCGACGACCTTGTCGCCGTCCGTCAAGATCAATTTGACCTCATACGACGCGCCCTCGTCCTTGCGCGACGCGAGGGTGACGGTGGTCTCGAAGTCGGCGTCTTTGTAGTCGTTTTTGAGCGTCGACAGCGAGAAGCAGTCGATGACCTCGGTGTGAGGCTTGGCAATCAGCCAAACGCTGCGGAAGATGCCCGAAAGGCGCCACATGTCCTGATCTTCGAGATAGCTGCCTGTGCAGTAGCGATAGACGGTGACCGCCAGCTTGTTGGAGCCTTTGCGGACGACGGAGGTGATGTCGTATTCCTGAGGGCTGAACGTGTCCTCGGAATAGCCGACGAACTTGCCGTTGACATAGATGTCGCCGCAGCAATTTATGCCGTCGAAGCGCAGGAAGACGTCGCGGTCGGCGCCGTCGAACTCGAACTCGGTGACATAGCAGCCGGCGCTCGTCTTGCGCTCCTTGACCTTTGGCACCGCGAGCAGGTTGAACTGCGCGAGCGCGTAGGGGTACATGTAGTTGGTGTAGATGGGGGTGTCAAAGCCCTTGATCTGCCATTCGGACGGGACGTCGATCTCGTCAAAGCCGGCAGGGGCGACGCCGTCAGCCTCATATCCTTGGGGGATGCGGTCGACGGACGGCACGAATTTGAACTTCCATTTGCCGTCAAGACAGACGGCGGTGGACTTGCCGTCCTTGTCCAGCGGGAAGCCC
>CABKMX010000176.1 GCA_902373595.1 uncultured Christensenellaceae bacterium | reverse complement strand
GTGTACTTGAAGGTACACGGTCGCCCCCGAGACGTTCTTTCAGGCGCAAAGATGCGCCCTTATACGCGGTCAACCCAAGGCGACGTCGAGAGTCATCATAATAATAAACCCCGCAATAACTCCCCACGTCCCGAGGTGCGGATAGTCGGCAAGTTTGGAATCGGGGATCAGGTCGTCGGCGACGACAAAGATCATCGCGCCTGCCGCGAATGCCAAGAGCCACGGCTGGACGGCGGTCAGCGAGGACGCGAGGAAGTAGCCGACCACGGCGAATATCGGTTCGACGACGCCGCTGCCGACGCCGTAACCGAACGCCTTGCCGCGGCTGCCGAGCGCGTTTTTCATAGGCAGGGATACCGCCGCGCCTTCGGGCAGATTTTGAATCGCAAGCCCTATCGCCAAGCCGAACGCCGAGACGAATTGGGCGTGATCGTTTGCCGCCGCCGCTCCGCCGAACGCGAAGCCTATCGCCAAGCCTTCGGGGATGTTGTGCAGCGTGACGGCAAGGAACATCTTTGTGTATTTGTGAAGTTCGCTGGGCGGTCCCTCTTCCTTTTCGGCGCCGCTGTGGAAGTGCGGTATCACCTTGTCGAGCACCGCAAGAACTATGCCGCCGATCAGCATGCCTATCGCCGCCGGCGCGAACGACCACTTGCCCCAGCTCGACGCGCCGTCGAGCGACGGAATCAAAAGCGACCATATCGACGCCGCCAGCATTACGCCTGCGGCAAAGCCGAGAAAGACCGCGTTCACCTTTTCGGGGATCTTGTTCTTGAACAAAAATACGCACGCCGACCCCAACGAAGTCGCCGCAAATATGATGCAAAATCCCACAATTGTCATCGCTGTATCGCTCATATGTCACCTACTCTTGTTATCGTATGATAACATAATACAGCAAAGTCGATTTGTCAAGAAATAGTGACCCGATTTTTGAAAAAAGTTGCGTAAGGGCAACAATGAGCGGCGCATGCGTTTTTCTGCCGCGAAAAATTGCGCTTGCAAAAACAGCGGCGATCAAAATTTTGCCGATGATGCAATTGCACTTTTTGACATTGTCCGGCTTTGCTGCACTTGCCTTGCCGCGACCGCGTTACGCATAGAATAATACAAATGACCCCGAGGCAAGCCCCGGGGTCGTTGTTTGTGCAAATACGAGTTACTTTTGTTTGAATGTGACTTTGAAGGTGCCCATCCCTTCCTCAGTATACTCCATGATCAATTTACCGAAGGACACGGTGCAAAACTCCTCTCCCTCGATCATGATCTTGCTGCCGTCTTGCTCGTAATCGGTCGGCACACCCATGCCTATACCGGCGCCCGACATAGTAGCCTTGCCGTCCTCGAAAGTGATCTCCATCGAAGAGTACATTTTTTCTATGCCGCTCTCTTCCATTATGTAATCGGTGAATTTGTCAAGATCCATGCCCATCTCTTCCGCCATTTCTTTGGCTTCTTCGTCGAGTTCGATGTCAAAGGAATCAAAGACAAAAGTCTTACCGTCCACATCTGTGGTGCATGCCGCGAACACGGACAGGCACATTACGCTCAAAAGAGCGATCGCTGCGATTGCGAAAAATTTCTTTTTCATAATTATCCTCCTCTCGGCTTTCGCCGTTTTTTGCACACATTTCTCTCCGCTATATTTATTATAATTGCATATTGTGCAATTTGTCAACAATTTTTTGCACATTGTACAATTGCCGCCTATGCAATTGCTCAATGTGCTATATTGCAATTATGATTGAGATCTCAGACATCCAAAGACGCCTGCGCGAAGCGATCAAGACAAGCCCTTTGTCGCAAAAAGAGATCGCCGAAAGATTGCATGTCAATCCTTCGACGATCACACGATATATGCGCGACGACAAGTTCCCCTCTATCGACACCTTTGCCAACATCTGCGAGATCTTGGACGTGTCATCCGACGAGATCCTCGGTTTGAAGTGACGTTGTTTGCTTACGTCCCCGATTTCAATATATCGATATAGTTGCCGTACTCGAACACCCTGTTGCGACGCGCGTCATTTGCGCGTCTTACGACCCCTTGCTCCTCCAATGTGGACAGTGCGGCGGACGCCGTCGCATAGGACAGCCCGAGTTTTTCGGTCACATGTTTTGCGGTGACGATCGGCTCCGATTTGAGCAATTCAAACACTTTCTTCACCGATTGCGGCTGCGACGCGAGTTTTGCTCCGTCCGTCGCCAGCAGCGCGCTCAATTTTCTGATCGCGGCAGAACAATCCCTCGCCGTTTCGTCCACGCCGTTCAAAAAGAATTTGACCCATTGCTCGTAGTCTCCGCGCCTGCGCACCTCGCTCAATCTGTCGTAGTACTCCACTCGATTGCGCTTGAGATAGAGCGACATATACAGCGTCGGCGTTCGCAAAACGCCGCCTTGAAGCAACATCAACACTATCAGCATTCTGCCGATGCGACCGTTGCCGTCCAAGAACGGATGTATCGTCTCAAATTGATAGTGCGCAAGCGCGGTCTTCAACAGCGTATCGTCTTCGCTCATGTTGATATACTTTTCAAGGTCGCTCATCGCGATGTTCATCTCATCGACCGTTGGCGGCACATATTTCGCCGTCGCGATCGTACTGCCGGCGGCGCCTATCCAATTTTGACTGCGACGAAACTCACCGGGCGATTTGTCCTCTCCTCTCACCCCAGACATCAAGACCTCATGGGTCTCTTTGAGCAACCTGCATCCGAGAGGCAAAGTCTTCATCCTCTCGACGGCGTAGCCCAGCGCTTTGACATAGTTGACCACTTCGTCCACTTCGGCATTGACCGCAACGTCGTTGCCGGCGTCCAAAATGTCCTCGAGCGTCGCTTGCGTCCCCTCAATTTGCGAACTGAGCAAAGCCTCTTTGCGCACATATGCCCCCAAAAACAACTTGACGTCGGGGACAAGCTCGGAAACCGCGTCGAGCTCCCCTATCGAATGACTCGCACGCGATATCGCATCGAGCATCGC
>CABKMX010000175.1 GCA_902373595.1 uncultured Christensenellaceae bacterium | reverse complement strand
CCCCTCGGCAGCGCGCGGCTGTCGTCTGCCCGTTCTGCGGAGAGGCGATTGACGCGGACGCTCAATTTTGCGACAAGTGCGGCAAGCCTCTTTGCAAGTTCTGTCCCGACTGCGGCGAAGCCAACGCATTAGACGCTTGCTTTTGCAAAAAGTGCGGCAAACCTCTTTCGGACGGCGCGCAAGATCCGTCTCAATTTTAGGCATATGTGTCGATAAAAGCCACTTTTTGATGTTTTGGCAAAAGGCCTGCATTTCTTTTGATACCCCTATTCGGCGCCGCTCCTCACATCGAGAGCGGCGCCGAACGTTTTTCATTCGCTTCGCGTTGCGCTCGCACGCTTGACATTCGCGCGCGCTTTGGGTATAGTAAAGCTATGATTAAAGTTGCACATCTCGACGCCAATCCGTCTCTCGGAAAAATATTCCTCAAATACCTGTTCTCCGGCATAGGCAGCGCGGTGATGGTGTCCGTCTACTCCATCGTCGACTGCATCATGGTCGGACAATATGAAGGACCGGACGGCATGGCGGCGCTGGCGGTCATCACGCCGGTCTGGACAATCATAATCAGTCTGGGGCTGTTGTTCGGCATAGGCGGTTCGGTGATCTTCGCAAAATTGAGAGGCGAAGGCGACGTGCGCGCGTCAAACGAAATTTTCACAATCACCCTGATCGGAGTGGGCGTGGTCGCCGCCGCGGCATGGGCGGCGATAGCCTTCGGCGACGCGGCGCTCCTCAAGCTTGCCGGCGCAAGCGACGCGATACTCCCTCTTGCGCAAGACTATCTCAGGTGGCTCAAATTCGTCGTTCCGCTCTTCACCCTAGGTCAGGTGTTCGCGGCGTTTTTGCGCAACGACGGCGCGCCCGCTCTCGCGATGATTGCGACAGTTTCGGGCGGTCTGTTCAACATCGTGGGCGACTACTTGCTCGTGTTCACCGCGGACATGGGCATAGAGGGCGCGGGACTTTCGACGGGACTGGGGCAGCTGCTCGCGTTCTGCATCATGTGCACGCACTTTTTCTCAAAGCGCAACACTCTGCGCCTTGTCAAGCCTCGCGATTTTTTGCCGCGGCTCGGCAAGATTGCGGCGACGGGCTTCCCCTCTTTCGTCGTGGATATCGCTGTCGGACTGCTGTCCATCGTCTTCAACAATCAGATTATGAAATATCTCGGTGAGACGGAACTTGCCGTCTACGGCGTGATCATCAACATCAACCTCGTCGCGCAATATATGTCGTACGGCGTGGGTCAGGCGATTCAGCCTCTCGTCTCGCGCTCTTACGGCGCCGGCGATTCTGCTACAATCCGCAAAACGACGTTGTACGGCGCAATCTCGGCGGGCGCGGTCGCGGCGCTCTTCCTCGTGTTGTGCGAGGCGGCGCCGATGCCGATCATGCGCATCTTTATGTCGGACATCACACCCGAGATAGAGACGCTTGCGCCGACCGCGGTCAGAATCTACTCGCTGTCCTATCTCTTCCTTCCGCTCAACATCTTCGTCACATACTATCTGCAATCGATAATGCAGGCGCGCGCGTCGTTCGCGATCTCGCTGCTGCGCGGATTTGTGCTGTCGTCGCTGTTCGCGTTCGTATTCCCGTTGATCGCACCCAAGGCTCTTTGGTGGGCGACGTTTGCGGCGGAGACTGTCACGCTTGCGGTGTCCGCGGCGCTGTTTGTCATCTACACCAAAAAACTGCGCTCCAAACTTGCCTCCGCCGCGCCGCCCGAAGAGGCGAACCCTCTCGTGCCGACGGACGAAAACCTCGACGGCGATTGATGAAAAATTACGGCTCCCGGTCAAACGGGGAGCCGCATTTTTTCGATATGGTTTCGTTTTTCAAAAGTTGATCACGCCCAAATGCTCGAGCAAGATCTTGACGCCGATCAATATGAGTATGAGTCCGCCGATGAACTCCGCCTTCTTCTCGAACTTGTCGCCCAGCTTTGCTCCGATTGCGACGCCTATCAGCGACAGCACGAACGTAATCGCGCCTATGATTGCGATCGCCACCCACACGTTGACTTGAAGGAATGCGAACGTCACGCCGACCGCAAGCGCGTCTATGCTGGTTGCAACCGCCATCAAAAAAAGTGTTTTGAAGCCGATGTTGAGCGCCTTTTCTTCCTTGCTCTCCTCTTCCTTTTTGAAGCTGTCCCAAATCATCTTGCCGCCGAGCAACAACAGCAAGCCGAACGCTATCCAATGATCGTATGCGGTGATATATTCTTCGAAAGTGGACGCGACCGCCCATCCGATCAGGGGCATGACCGCCTGGAACACCCCGAAAAACAGCGCGATTACAACGGCATATTTCAAGATGAACTTCTTCATCTCCACACCCTTGCACATCGCGACCGCGAATGCGTCCGCCGCAAGCCCGAGCCCGACCAGACATATCTCCAATATCGACATCTTCTCCTCCCGTCCGCTCTATAAAAAAATCACACATAGAACGAACCTATGTGTGAGTCTTGTCATTTAATATAAGCCACGCCGAAGCGAGTATGTTGACTTATAACGAGCGTCTCGCCGACTACTCCCTCACTCGCATAAAGGATAGCACATCGACATCGGCATGTCAACGATTTTCGTTGCCTTTGCGCAACATTGCAAAATTCCCTCTTGAAAAATCGATCTTCTCATTGTATAATAAAGGCGGAGGAAAAATTATGAAAAAATCCATCTTTATTGTCGTCGCGATCGTCGCGGCTTTGGCGATGCTGTCGCTGTTTTCCGCCTGCGGCGACGACAGACCTCTGCCCACAAACGACCGCGAACTGCTCGCGTACAAGTCGGAGGGCGAATACACCGTCTGGTCCTTCAATATCCGCCTCGAAACCCCCTTTGAGATCGGCACTCCTTGGGAAGACCGCAAAGACACTCTGTTTGAATATATCGACACGTCGGGCGCCGACATACTGTGTCTTCAGGAAGTCACGACGACGCAATATCAAGACCTCGTCGACGGCATCCGAAATTATGAG
>CABKMX010000174.1 GCA_902373595.1 uncultured Christensenellaceae bacterium | reverse complement strand
ATGTGGTGATAGGAACCGAGCTTGTGCGCCATCGAGTGGCAGACGCCGAGGAAGGCGTTGGCGAAAGCCATACCTGCCATGCAGGACGCGTTTGCCATTTCCTCTCTCGCCTCCGCGTCGTGGCCGCCCAGCTTGTACGCCCTGGGCAGATACTCGAAGATGAGTTTTGCCGCGTTCATCGCGATGCCGTTGGTGAAGTCGGTCGCCATCATGGACGCGATCGCCTCGAGGGCGTGGGTCAGCGCGTCGATACCGGACGCAGCGGTCAGCCCCTTGGGAATGCTCATCATGAGGTCGGCGTCGATGATCGCCATGTCGGGCAAAAGTTCATAGTCCGCAAGCGGATACTTGGTCTGCGTCTCCTGGTCGGTGATGACCGCGAACGGCGTGACCTCGGAGCCGGTACCTGCGGTGGTCGGGATCGCGATGAAGTACGCCTTGTCTCCCATATGGGGGAAGGTGTAGACGCGCTTGCGGATGTCCATAAATCTCATTGCGAGGTCTTGGAAGTCCACCTCGGGATGCTCGTAGAGCACCCACATGATCTTGCCGGCGTCCATTGCCGAGCCGCCGCCGATTGCGAGGATGACGTCCGGTTCGAACGCCTTCATCGCCTTTGCGCCCTCTTGAGCACAGGCGAGCGTCGGGTCGGGAGCGACCTCGAAGAAGGTCGTATGGGCGATGCCCATCTCGTCGAGGCGGTCGGTAATCGCCTTGGTGAAACCGCTCTTGAACAGGAAGGAGTCGGTGACGATGAACGCCTTCTTTTTGTTCATCACATATTTGAGCTCTTTGAGCGCGACGCCCAAGCAGCCCTTCTTGAAATACACCTTTTCAGGCGCTCTGAACCACAACATATTCTCTCTCCTTGCCGCAACGGTCTTGATGTTGATAAGATGTTTGACGCCGACGTTTTCGCTGACGCTGTTTCCGCCCCAGCTGCCGCAGCCGAGCGTCAACGACGGAGCGAGCTTGAAGTTGTAAAGGTCGCCGATGCCGCCTTGCGCGGACGGAGTGTTGATCAAAATGCGGCAAGTCTTCATCGCCGCCTCGAACTTGGCGAGTTTTTCCTTGCCCGTCTCGGTGTTGACATACAGCACCGAAGTGTGTCCCATGCCGCCGTCGGCAATGAGCTTGGAAGCCTTGGCAATCGCGTCGTCAAAGTCCTCCGCCTTGTACATCGCGAGCACAGGGGACAGCTTTTCGTGAGCGAACTCTTCGGACAGGTCGACGCTGGTGACCTCGCCGACCAACACCTTGCTGCCCTCGGGCGCCTTCACGCCCGCCATCTCGGCAATCTTGACCGCCGGCTGACCGACAATCTTTGCGTTGAGCGCGCCGTTGATGAGAATGGTCTTGCGCACCTTCTCCGTCTCCGCCGGAGTGAGGAAGTAGGCGCCGCCCGCCTGCATCTCCTCCTTGAATTGCTTGTAGACGGCTTTGTGAACGACGACCGATTGCTCGGACGCGCAGATCATGCCGTTGTCGAACGTCTTGGAGTGAATGACCGAAGCCGCCGCCATGCGGATGTCGGCGCTCTCGTCGATGATCGCCGGAGTGTTGCCCGGTCCGACGCCGACAGCCGGCTTGCCCGAGCTGTACGCCGCCTTGACCATGCCGGGACCGCCCGTCGCAAGGATGAGGTCCGCCTCCTTCATAATCATACCCGAAAGGGGAACGGTGGGCTCGTCGATCCAGCCGATGATGCCCTCGGGCGCGCCGGCTTTGACAGCTGCGTCAAGCACGACTTTCGCCGCGGCGATTGTGCACTTCTTTGCCCTCGGGTGCGGAGAGATGATCAACGCGTTGCGGGTCTTGAGCGCAATCAACGCCTTGTAGATCGCGGTCGAAGTCGGGTTGGTCGTCGGGATGATCGCGGCGATGACGCCGACAGGCTCGGCGATCTTCTTGATACCGAAACCCTCGTCGTACTCGAGCACGCCGCAAGTCTTGACGTCCTTGTACGCGTTGTAGATGTACTCGGAAGCGTAGTGGTTCTTGATCACCTTGTCCTCGACCACGCCCATGCCCGTCTCCTCGACGGCGAGCTTGGCAAGGGGAATCCTCGCCTTGTTGGCAGCCATAGCGGCGGCGAAGAAGATCTTGTCCACCTGCTCCTGCGTGTAGGTCGCAAATTTTGCCTGCGCAGCCCTCACCTCGGCGAGTTTGTCGAGCAAGGTCTGTTCGTCGTTGACAAATTCTACCATTTTTTGTATCTCCTTAAAATTTATTATCCGTTTATCTGTCCCCTTTATTCGCCGCCGCCCATCGCTTGGGGGCGGCTGTGCTTTGAGCGCTCGGGGGTGACATTCGCTCTGCGAGCCTTGCCGTCTTGTCACGCAAGCGCGGCTCACTTTGCCGATGCGTTGCGTTCGCATCGCGGCTGAACGATTTGGGTCATCCCCACCGCTTTCGGGGGAGTCGAGCCGCGAACTTTCTATTGATTGTTAAAAAATTCACAACTCTTGCCATATATTATATTGGTTTGCTTTGGGCTTGTCAACAAAATTGCGGGGGTATTTGACAAATTTTTAACAATATTCTCAAACCGCCCGAAATCGTTGCGTATTTTCGGTGATTTTAGTTATATCCAAATACGCTTTGCCCTGCCGTGCCGAGCAAAATGCCGTCCGCGCCCTCGCTTACCTCCTCGCGCAACCCGATGTGCTCGGCAATGCGCCCGCTGTCGTCGCCTGATGTCTCGTCATTTCGATCCCGCCCCGTCCGACGGCGCGTCTTTTCAGCCGCCGACCAAGCCTTATCGTCTCCATTGTAACCCAAATCGCCGCCGTTTTCAACGCTTTTTGCAAAAATAGTGTGTTAACTTTTTCACACGAAATGTCAATTTTTTCACGAAATTATCTCTTTGATGTTAATTTTTTGACACTCACACCCTTGTAAAACTCGCTTGCCGCTTGACCGTGTCGACAACCTATCGCTTGACGGCTGTCAAAATGCTCTTGCCGCGGGCACATTTTTCGGCTGTAATA
>CABKMX010000173.1 GCA_902373595.1 uncultured Christensenellaceae bacterium | reverse complement strand
GCATAGAGCGTCCGATCGAGGTGAGCATACGCTCGCTCGGCGGGGACGTCAGGGAGATAGAGATCGATGACAAACGTATTGACGGTTGACTGCAGCGCGGATGAGCTGATTGTCTGCGCGGTCTTCGGCGGAGTGTACGCCGAGAGCCGCAGCGGCGGCGCGCAAAGGCACAACGGCGCGGTGCTCGGCTGCGTCGACAAGGTGATGACCGCGCTCGGCGCAAAGCCGTCCGACTTCGACGCGTTTGCGGCGGTCGTCGGTCCCGGGTCGTTCACCGGCATCAGGATAGGCGTCGCGACGATCAAGGCGCTGTGTCTCGCGATCGGCAAGCCGTCCGTCGCGATAGACGCTCTCGAAGCGATCGCGTACGGCGAGGGGGAGTGCATTGCCGCGATCGACGCACGCAACGGCAATTGCTATGCCGCGCGTTTTGACAAAGATGGCAATATGCTCGAAGAAAAGCTCATGCCGCGAGCGCAAGCGGACGCCGCAGGCGTGGCAGTGATCGACGCGCGACCCGACGACATAGGCAAGAGGCTGACCGCGATTGCGGTCGAGAGAGTCGAGGCAAAGCGGTTCGACGCCGCGCTCGAGCCCAAATATCTGCGCAAGTCGCAGGCGGAGAGGATGAAGGACGGTGACTGAATTTGAGGATATGGCCGCGGCGCACGCCGTCGATATCGCCGCGATAGAGCGAGCGACGTTCGCCGAGCCGTGGAGCGAAAAGTCAATCGCCGCGCTTGCCGACGATCCCAAGGCAATCGCCCGAGTGCTCGTCAGGGACGGCAAAGTCGCCGCCTATTACAGCATGTACGTCGTCGCCGGCGAAGGCTTTGTCAACAACCTCGCCGTCGCGCCCGATATGCGCGGCAGAGGCGTCGGCAAAGCGCTCATGCAAGACATGATGTACGCCGCGTCGCTTTCCGGAGTGACCGCAATCACGCTCGAGGTCCGCGAAAGCAATTCCGCCGCCCGCGCCCTCTACGAAAAATTTGGCTTCAAATCCGCCGGCATTCGCAAAAATTTTTACCCCGACAAAGAAAATGCGGTCATCTATTGGCTGAATATTTGAAGTCGGCGCGTCGACCGCAATGTATAATATGATATATAGATGGTAAGCGGCGGCGAATTTTGACAAATTGCGCAAAATGTTTGACGTTGTGGGACGGGGGTTGTATAATAGGGGACGGCTAGGGGTGCCGCGACCTCATCGCGGCTGAGAAATACCCTTTGAACTTGTCGAGTCAGCACTCGCGTAAGGAAGCAAAAATCTTTCCGGTATTTTGAGTTCTCCTAAGCCAAGGAGATTTTTTTATGTTCGGTCAAACTTTGATCGGCGCGGACTATACCGCCTATTTCAATTTTGACTCATTCCTCGGCACGACGGTGTGTTTGGGGCTGATTTTGCTTGCGGCGCTCGTCGTCGCAATCGCGGTGACGTGGTTTGTCCGCCGTGACAAGATGCGCCCCGTGGTGACGGTTTGCGTCGGCTTGATGTTGCTGTATGCGGTCGCGGTGGCGGTCGCCAACATCGTCAAGGACTTCAAGGAGGGCGAGACCTACACCGAGGACTATCAGGCGGTGCTGATTGCGATCGTCGTCATCCTGGTGGTCGGCATAGCGATCTTGTTCGCGCTCATCGACCGCAAGCAGCACACGGGCAGGGCGCACACGATGTCGGTCGTCTATGCGGCGGTCTGCATCGCGCTGGCGTTCGGTCTGTCGTATGTCAAGATGTATGACGCGCCGTACGGCGGCTCGGTGACGCTGTTCTCGCTGCTGCCGATCGCGCTCTATTCGTACATGTTCGGCATTCGCAAGGGCGTGCTTTGCGGGCTTGTCTACGGCATGCTCAACTCGGTGCAGGATCCGTGGATCGTCAATCCGCTGCAATTCATCCTCGACTATCCGCTCGCATTCACGATGGTGGGGTTGTGCGGAGGGCTGTTCCGCAAGGTGTTCGACCGCTTGAAGGCGATCCCCGACGTCGTCCGCGACGGCATCGCGCTGTCGCTCGGGATATTGTGCGGCGTGACGCTGCGCTACTTCTGCCACGTCGTCTCGGGCGCGGTCTATTTCGGCGAATACGCCGCCGATTACGGCTTTGCCAACGAGTGGACCTATTCGTTCGTCTACAACGCGCTGTATGTGTTCCCGGATGGCGCGATCTGCGTGCTGGGCGCGTTCATATTGATGGCGAGCAAGTATATGCGCAATCAGATGTACAAGGTCATCGGCGATTACGAAAGAGGCGTGACGCACGCAGCGGCGGAAAAGTTCTCCGCGGTCGAGGAAAGGCTCGAAGAGGGCGACGAGGTCGAAGAGAGCCTCAAAGAAAAAGAGGGAGCCGAGACCGGCGCAGGCGACGACAAGTCCGGCGGCGGCGAAAAGGCATAATTTCGCAAAAAAGCGGTGCAAAAAAGTTGACATCGCCGCAAAGATAGGATATTATATTAGAGCAAACGAAGCAGAACGAGGTTCTCACCCGTCGACAATTGCGTCGGACGCGGTTCAAATTCGCAAAGGTCACGGCTTGCCGTGCGCGTATTTCGAGTCCGAATTCTGTTTCGGGCTCGAATTATTTTTCGGAGGACTACGGCTATCAAAGAACTGCTGATCAACCACCAAATCAGGGAAAGAGAAGTCAGACTGCTCGACACCGACGGCGCCCAATTGGGCATCATGTCATCGCGCGAGGCTGCCGCCATCGCCGATTCCAAGGAGCTCGACCTTGTGCTCATTTCGCCGACCGCGAAGCCGCCCGTGTGCAAGATCATGGACTACGGCAAGTACAAGTACGAGATGATCAAGCGCGAGAAGGAGAACAAGAAGAACCAAAAGGTCGTCGAGATCAAAGAGGTCCGCTTGTCCGCGACCATCGACACCGGCGACATGGTCACCAAGTCCAAGCAGGCGCTCAAATTCCTCGGTGAAGAGAACAGGGTCAAAGTCTCGCTGAGGCTCAGAGGCAGACAGATGGCGCGTCCCGAACT
>CABKMX010000172.1 GCA_902373595.1 uncultured Christensenellaceae bacterium | reverse complement strand
GACAAGCACCGCCGTTGCGACGACTATCCGTTCGGCGGAGGCGCAGGGATGCTGATGACGCCGCAGCCGCTTCACGACTGCATCAACTCCGTCGATCCCGAACGCCGCGCGCGGCGCATCTACCTCTCGCCCAAGGGGCAAACGCTCACGCAGAGCAAGGTGGTCGAGCTGTCGCGGCAAGAGGCGCTGTTTTTCGTGTGCGGCGCATACGAGGGCGTCGACCAGAGGGTCATAGACCTCGACATTGACGAGGAGCTGTCGATCGGCGACTATGTGCTGACCGGCGGCGAACTCGCGGCGATGGTCGCGATCAACGCGATATCTCGATACATCCCCGGCGTTTTGGGCAGCGAGCAGTCGACCGAAGAGGAGAGTTTTTCGGACGGATTGCTCGAATATCCGCAATATACGCGCCCTGCGGTGTTCAACGGCGTCGCCGTCCCCGACGTATTGCTTTCGGGCAATCACGCCGAGGTGGACAAATGGCGGCGCGACAAGCAGCTCGAATTGACGCGCAAGCTGCGCCCCGATTTGCTCAAGAGGGAGGACAAATGAAGAAAGACGATTTGATAGACAGGCTTTTGGACGAAGAGGACGACTCGACGGTCACGCTCTACGACGAGCGCGGACAGGCGGTCGAGATGGCGCAAATGGCGCTGATTGCCGTCGGCGGCGAGCCGTATGTCCTGCTTGCTCCCGTCGAACTTTTGGAGCGCGGCGAGACAAATTGTCTGATTGCGTTCAAGGTGTACGAGGACGGCGTCCGCGAGGTGGACGACCCATCGCTCGAAAGCGAGATTTTCCAAGAATACGAAAGGCTTTTTGCCGAGAGAAATCAAGAGGACTGAAATGCACATACAGTGGTTCCCCGGTCACATGACCAAGGCGATGCGGATGATGAGCGAACAGGTCGCGCAGGTCGATTGTCTGATCTGCGTGCTCGATTGCCGCGCCGTCTCGTCGTGCGTCAACGACAAGCTGGTCAAGATTGCCGGCAGCAAACCCGTCTTGTATGTGCTCAACAAGCGCGACCTCGTCGAACAGGGCGACGTCGCGGCTTGGGAAAGCGACTTTGCCGCGCGCGGCAGCGCGTGTATCGCGACGGACGGGACGGGCTTCCGTCATCGCGAAAAATTGATTGCGAAACTCAAGGAGCTCAACGCTCCCGTGATAGAAAAATATCGTCTCAAAGGCGTGCGCAAGACCATTCGCGCGATGGTCGTCGGCGTGCCCAACACCGGCAAGTCGACGCTCATCAACAGCCTTTGCGGCGCAAAGAAGACGGTGACAGGCAACAAGGCAGGCGTGACTCGCGGCAAACAATGGGTGACGCTGTCGTCGGGGATAGAGCTTTTGGACACCCCGGGCACGCTGCCGCCGTCGTTCGAGGACGCGGACAAGGCGCTCAAACTCGCGTTTATCGGATCGGTCAAGGACGACATTCTCGACCTTGTCGAGCTTGCGCAGGAGTTCATCGCGTTCATGCAGGCGCATCATCCCGACGCGTTTTTGAAGAGATACGGGCTGGAGCAATTTTGCGAAAAGCCGCACGAGACGCTCGACGCGGTCTGCCGCAAACGCGGCTTTGTTCTCTCGGGCGGCGTGCTCGACATCGAGCGCGGCGCAAGGGCGGTCATCGACGACTTCCGCTCGGGCAGGATGGGCAAATTGATGCTGGATATGCCGGAGGCGGCGAAATGAAAAAAGCGGTGGAAATGCTCGAGTACGAGCGCGAATACGCCGCAAAGGGCTATGCCGCAATCTGCGGTTCGGACGAAGTCGGCAGAGGACCGCTCGCAGGTCCCGTCGTCGTCGCGGCGGTGATTATGCCGCTCGACGAGGACAAACTCATCGACGGCATTGACGACAGCAAAAAGCTGTCCCCCAAGCGCAGAGAGGCGCTTTTCAATCGAATTCTTGCGACGGCGCGCGAGTACGCAATCGTCGAGGTCTCGCCGCAGGAGATTGACGACATCAACATCCTCAACGCGACTAAGAAGGCGATGCGCGAGGCGATAAATTCGCTCAAATGCGCCGACCTTGCGCTGACGGACGCACTCGATCCCGGCTGCGCGCCGCCGTGCGTGCCCATCATCAAGGGCGACGCGAAGAGTTACAACATCGCCGCCGCGTCCATAGTCGCCAAGGTATACCGCGACAGGCTGATGGAAAAATACGCGCTCGAATACCCCGGTTACGGCTTCGAGCGCAACAAGGGCTACGGCTCGCGCGAGCACATCGACGCAATCGCCCAAAGGGGCTTGACGCCCATTCACAGACGCTCGTTCGTCACCCGTATGAAGGTGGGCGGAGATGAATAACAGAAGGTCGGCGATTGAGGGCGAGAGCGGTGCGGCGAAGCTGCTCGAGGACAAGGGATTCAAGGTCATAGAACGCAATTACCGCACACGGGCAGGAGAAATCGACATTGTTGCAAAGGACGGCGGAACATACGTTTTCGTCGAAGTCAAGGCGCGCGCAAGCGCCGAATTCGGCGCCCCCGGCGAGATGGTCACCCCGGCAAAAATGTACAAGCTCGCCGGCGCGGCGAAGCAGTGGCTCGCCGAAAACGGAGTGCGCAACAAGCCTTGCCGATTTGACGTCGTCACCGTGCTCGGCGAGGAGATAGAGCACATCGAGGGCGCGTTCGATATGGACGACGCCGCAAGGGGAGCGTACGCCGTCCGAAAGCACCGCGGCTGAGAAAAGAATTTTTCAAAAAAGTGGTGTATTTCGGTTGCAAAACTCGCCGTATAATGATAAAATAGTCAAGCAAAAGACTTCGGGCGTTCCTCCGACGGACGGAAAGTTCACGCGAACGCTTGGTATATGGAGGTAAAGTCAAAATGAGCAACATCATCGACATCATCGAAAAAGAAGCGATGCGCACCGATCTTCCCAAGCTGTCCATCGGCGACACCGTCAAGGTTTGGGTCAAGGTCAAAGAAGGCAACAGAGAGAGATTGCAGGCGTTTGAGGGCATCATCATCGCCTTCAGAC
>CABKMX010000171.1 GCA_902373595.1 uncultured Christensenellaceae bacterium | reverse complement strand
TCACCGAGGCGGTCGCCTCTTTGGCGAGCCCTCTGCGGATGAGAAAGTTGCGGGCGTATCCGTCGTTGACCTCGACGATGTCGCCCTTTTTGCCCTGCGGCTTGACGTCTTGCAAAAGTAAAACCTTCATATCTGCCTCCTCATTTATATTACCACATTCCCCGGCGCATCGCAACCGTTACGGTATCGTTCGCGCAAAATCGCCGATACTATATCGGGAGGATACTATGAAAGGATTGATGTGTACCACGGGCAATTGCGAACACAACCGCAACTGCCGCTGTCTCGCCGGAATCGTCGACTTCGACAAACACGGCGTCTGTAAATCGCGCTGCAAACGGGGCGGAATGCCCAAGCAAAACGGCGCCGCAATCGAGGCGGCGCTCGACTTCGAGTACGGCTACAGCCCCGACGTCTTGGTCAAATGCGAGTGCGCGGACTGCGCGTACAACCGCAACCGCGTATGCGCGTGCGAAAGCATCGACGTCGGCGACGCGCTCGTCCGCACTCGCTGCTTCACCAAGCGCACCGATTGAAAAACGCCCGACCGCAAGGTCGGGCAGCTTGTCATTCTTCGCTTGTCGGCGGCTCTTCCTGCGGCACCGCGTCGTCGCCTCTGCGCTTGGGCGCGATGACCTTGCGCGCCGGCTTTGCGCCGTCCTCGGTTGCGGCTTCCGACTCGGGCGCCGCCTGCGGCTCTTCGGCGGCAATCCCTTGCGGCTGTTCTGCCGGCGGCTCCGCCCCTCCCGAAATCGGCGCGTCAAATTCGCCCAACCTGTCGCGCACAAAGTATTCGACGAGCATGAGCGCAAACAGCGCAATCACCAACACATTGACGTCCACCAGCACGAATACGCCGACCAGCATCAATGCGCATGCGTAGATAATCTGCAATTTGAGCTCGCTCTCCCTCTCCGTCTTTTTGAAATTCTTGACAATCAGCACCGACAATATCACCGCCGCCGCCCATACAAACCATGCAATCACCAACGCGAACGTCACGGTGCCGTTCACGCCTTCCGCCGCGCCGGCGACCGCCGACGTAATGACAAGATAGATGAACATCGCGATGTCGATGAACAGCGATATCCCCGTCTTCAACAACTTGAGCAAAGCCAATGACTTTTTCATATTCCACCTCACTATACATTAATTGTACTATTATATAATGTCTTTGTCAAGCATATGTTATTTTTTCAACACTTGTCCGTTATCCCGAGAAGTTGGGCGCACATTCACATCAAGTCAATACGCCGCGACAAAATTCCGACCTCGCCAAACGGGGGAGCAAAATTCCGCCAAATGGGGGAACGAATTTCCGCCAAATGGGGGAACGAATTTCCGCCAAATGGGGGAAAATTGTTGCGAACCGGGTTTGATTGTGTTATACTGTCAATACAAACTCGGCGGAGACAATCAATGAAAACATATAAAAAGCGCATAGCGGACGATGTCCTCAAACGCAAACTCGAAGGCAAAAGTGCCGTGCTGATCGAAGGTCCCAAGTGGTGCGGAAAAACGACCACCGCCGTCCAACACGCTGCAAGCATTCTCTATATGAACGATCCCGCATCGATGCAACAGAACATTTCGATGGCGGAACTCTCCCCTCAATTGCTTTTGAGCGGCGCTGCTCCTCGACTCATAGACGAGTGGCAACTCGCCCCCAAATTGTGGGACGCGGTGCGTTTTGAATCTGATCGCCGCGGAGAACCCGGTCAATTCATCTTGACAGGCTCGGCGGTGCCGCCTCAAACGAATGAGATCAAACACTCCGGCACCGGAAGGTTCGCGTGGATGACCATGCGTACAATGAGTCTTTTCGAATCGGACGAAAGTTCGGGGGAAGTGAGTTTGAGAGAGCTCTTCTCTTCATTTGGCGACGTCTCCGGAACAGCGCAAAGCTGCGATATCGCCCGGCTTGCGTTTTTCATCTGCCGCGGCGGCTGGCCTCAGGCGATCGGGATGAGAGACGAGATCGCGCTCGATCAGGCGACCGACTATTTCGACGGAGTCATACACTCGGATATCGGGCGCGCCGACGGCGTTGCAAAAAACCCCGAACGCGCAAGACGCCTCATGCGCTCGTATGCGCGCGCTCAAGGCAGCCAAACCTCTTTTTCGGCAATAAGCAAAGATCTCTTCGGCGGAGACGCTTCGCTCGGAGACGACACCGTTTCAAGCTATGTCTCTGCACTGAAAAAGATCTTCGTGATCGAGGATATGCCGTCTTGGAACCCCAATCTGCGCTCTAAAACGGCAATACGCTCGTCTGATACGCGCTACTATACCGATCCTTCGATCGCCGCCGCCGCCCTCGGCGTGTGTCCCGAAGATCTGCTCGCAGACCTCAACACGATGGGACTGCTGTTCGAAACGCTTGCGGTACGCGACCTGCGAGTATATGCCGAATCGCTCGGCGGCAATGTATATCACTATCGTGACAAAGACGGCTTGGAATGCGACGCGGTGATCCATATGCGTAACGGATCTTACTGTCTCGCTGAGATAAAGCTCGGCGGAGATATGCTGATCGAAGAAGGCGCCGCTACACTCAAAACTCTCGCCGCGAAATTGGACACGTCAAAAATGCCTTCACCGTCTTTCCTTATGGTCGTAACGGGCATGGGCAACTATGCCTACCGCCGAAAAGACGGCGTCCTCGTCGTCCCGATCACGGCTCTCAAAAACTGAAATACTCATCGGGACGTATCCGCACAGAGGATACGCCCCGATTTTTTCTATTCACTTGTCCGCGATTTCAGACATATAGCTTGTCGGATCGACCAAAACTCCGTCCTTGCTCAGCTCGAGATGCAGGTGCGCGCCTTGAGCCATCTCCGCGAGCGCGTCGCCGGACACCGCTCCGATTGTGTCCCCTTCCGCGACCTTGTCGCCCACCTTGAGCGAGACTTCGTCCAGCAATTTGTAGGTCGTCTCGTAACCGCCGTCGTGACTTATCACCACCGTCGTGCCGTAAAAGCTGTCGTCGGTGACAGTCTTGACCGTGCCGTCGAACGAGCACTTGAC
>CABKMX010000170.1 GCA_902373595.1 uncultured Christensenellaceae bacterium | reverse complement strand
CCGCGGGGCTTATCTACAAGAAAAAGCGCGACCGCGTCGGCGCGTTGATCGGGTCGGTCGTCGGCTCGGTGATCATGGGCGTGCTCAGCCTGCTGACAAACTACTACATTGCCTACCCCGTCTACGAAAACTTCATGCCGATCGAGGCGATTGTCGGCATGTATCAAGAAATCTTCGGCGGCGTGAACGGTTTGTGGGAATGCCTGCTCATCTTCAACATGCCGTATACCATATTCAAGGGGCTCTTGTGCGCGGCGATCACCTTCCTCATCTACAAGCCGATAAGCTACGCGATGAAGACGATCGACATCAAGATGCGCGTGCACCGCTATGACAAGCTGGTCGAAAAGCGTGAAAAGCAGCAAGAAGATAAGGCGGCGGCGACCGCCGAAGAGGGCGCTCACGTCTCTGTGCGCTGTCCGTTCTGCGGTGCAGTCACGGACAAGGACGTCTGCCCGTTCTGCGGCGCAAGGCTCCATGAAAAGAGCGTAGGCTCCGCTACCGATCCAGCATCTCAAAACAGTCGATAACGCACACCGGCACAAAAAATTGCCGCGCGGAAATTCCGCGCGGCGTTTGTTTACAGCAAGTTTTCTCTGCTTCGCTCGAAGTGTCTGTTCTCGCCCGTCATCGCGGCGAATCGTTTGGCAAACGCGGCTATGCCGTCGCAATTGCCGAGGGTGAGCACGCCTCTGTCCTCGCACGGCTTGTCGTCCGTCGAGACGACCGCCTTGAATGCCGACGCAAGCAAAGTTCTCGCGTCGCCGCATGCCGCGATCGGTTTGCAGTGGCGGTAGCTTTCCGCAAGAAATTCGTGCACCTCGTATATCTTGCCGAGCGTCGCCGCGCAATTGCACGGTACGAACACCGCGTCGAAGAGCACGGACGAGGCGGTCGCAAAGGTCTCCGCCGCGTCGATGCCGCCGCCGCTCTTTGCGGCAACATAGCCCTGCCCCGGCGCGATGACTTTGGGGCACGCGCCGACAGCGGTCAGCTCCGCGCAAACTGCGTCAAGGCACTTCTTGTCAAAACCCTCGGCGACGAGCACCGCGACCTTTGTACCCTTGGGACACGGCGTACGCCCCGCCATCGACAGCGCGGGCGACGCGGCGGTGGATGCACGATATCCCGACTTTGCGTCCGTCTTGGCTCCGCATCCTGCGGCGACTTCGCGCGCCAGCGAGCCGTCTATCTTTGCCAAAAGATCGACCGCGCCCTGCCTGACATTCATATTTTTGCATTTGCCCAGCTCGAAACGGAACGCGTCGACGATATGCCCCCTCTCCCAATCGCACATGCTGTTGTAAAACAGCGACGCCTGCGTGTAGAAGTCAAGGAAGGAATTTGCCCTGTCGCGAGTGACCGCGCCCTTTACGACGCTCTCGTTGTCGCCGAGACCGTTGCCCGCGCCGCCGTCGGGGTGCGGCTGACCGTGCTGCAACGCGTTGCGGAAATAGGCGGTCGTGCCCTCGTCGATCGCCATGCGGTGCATGCCGTCACGCTGATTGTTGTCGACCGCGGCGACCGCCCTGTTGATGGGCAGTTCGTGGAAGTTGGGTCCGCCCAGCCTTGACAATTGCGTGTCGAGATAGGAAAACAACCTGCCCTGCAACATCGGGTCGTTGCTCAGCTCTATCCCCGGCACGAGATTGGCGGGACAGAACGCGACCTGCTCCGTCTCGGCAAAGAAGTTGGTGACGTTTCGGTTGAGCGTGAGCTTGCCGAGCGGCTTGATCGGGATCAGCTCTTCCGGCCACAGCTTTGTGCAATCGAGCACGTCAAAGTCGAATTTGAATTCGTCTTTGGGGTCGAGCACCTGCACGCCGAGCTCCCACTCGGGATAGTTGCCGTTCTCGATCGCCTCCCAAAGGTCGCGGCGATTGAAATCGGGGTCTTTGCCGGCGATCTTTTGCGTCTCGTCCCACACGAGCGACTGCACGCCCTGCAAACACTTCCAATGCAATTTGACGAACTTGTACTCCCCGTTTGCATTGACGAATTTGAAGGTGTGGATGCCGAAGCCGTCCATCATCCTGTACGACCTCGGGATCGCTCTGTCCGACATCAGCCACATCATATTGTGCGCGCATTCGTGGTTGCTCGCGACGAAGTCCCAAAAGGTGTCGTGCGCCGATTGCGCTTGCGGGATCTCGTTGTTGGGCTCGGGTTTGAGCGCGTGGATGAGGTCGGGGAATTTGATCGCGTCCTGCACAAAGAACACGGGCATGTTGTTGCCCACGATGTCGTAGTTGCCCTCTTCGGTGTAGAATTTGACCGCAAAACCGCGTACATCCCTGACCGTGTCGGGCGAGCCGCGAAAGCCCGCGACCGTCGAAAAGCGCACAAACACCGGCGTCTGCTTGCCCTTTGCGTTCAAAAACGCCGCCTTTGTCAACGCGCTCGCGTCGCCGTACGAAACGAACACGCCGTGAGCGCCCGTGCCGCGCGCGTGAACTATCCTCTCGGGTATGCGCTCGTGATCGAAATGCGTCAGCTTTTCACGAAACACAAAGTCCTGAATGAGCGCCGGACCGCGCTCCCCCGCCCTTTGCACCTCTTGATCGTTGACGATCGGCGCACCTTGATCTGTCGTCATTGCGCGACCGCCGTGCGGCACCCTCGCCGCGTCTATCTGCTTTATCTTCGCGTTGGGCTCGTCACCCGAAATTATCCTTGCCATCGGCAATACCTCCTTGTTTGAAAAAAGTATTGACAACCGCAAGACGGATAAACAAAAAGCGAGGCGGAATAGCGATCGCCGTTAGGAAATGTCGAGATATGAAGATATCGAGACACGATCGCGTCACAATTTCAAACAGGACAAGTTTCTTTGACCGAAGGGACGAGCAAAAGGCAGAAGGCAAACAAAAAAGCGAGGCGGAATTGCCTCGTTTGTTTGCCTTCGCCAAGGGCGAAGTCCCTGACTGGTCGAGGTGCCCGGATTTGTAAGGACGAGCGAAGCGAGGACGGAATAGGCGAACACAGTGAGCCGTCACAATTTCAAACAGGACAAGTTTCTTTGACCGAAGGGACGAGCAAAAGGCA
>CABKMX010000169.1 GCA_902373595.1 uncultured Christensenellaceae bacterium | reverse complement strand
CTTTATGCGCGGTGCGTGAAGGCTGTGGCAGGTGCGAAAGAAGGGGAGATATACTCGGTCGAAGGGGTGGACGGCGAGAAGGGCAACTATATCTTGAAAAACATTGGCACGGTTTCGGGGGACGACTTCAAATTGCTGCGGCCGTCAAAGGTGAGGTATGAGGGCAAGAGGATTGCCGACAATGTCCGCATAGCGAAAGACGGATGCAAAATTTGGGGCGTCTACGACGTAAAACGCGCCGAAGGCAGATGGCTGATTCTCGGAGGCGGCGAGGTGGTCGCGTCGAGCGACTGTACGCCGTTGGAATATGCGCCGATCGAGGATATGGCGCCGCGCCGTTGGACGAACGTTGATATCGCCGTATCCGAAGCGATTGAGTTCGGGGTGAAACCGGACTGCTTTGTCGCCGAGGACGCGGCTGTCTTTGCGGACGGCGAAAAGGTGGCGGATGGCAAGGAGGAAACGCTTGACTATTTTCAAACGATTTTTCGTACCCGTGTCGATAACGGTATATATTGCGTCGCGTACGAAGCGCATTCGGAGGAGAAATGGAAAGGGCACGACAAGGGCGAAAGATTTGTATTTGTCAGATGTTCGGACGGCACGACGATGTCCGTGTTTTTGGGCAGGTTCAACGATCGCAAACTTCTGTCCGCCGAGGTGTTTTCGGGCAATCCAAAGGCGTCGTTCACAAGGTATGACGTGCGCTGAACGCTTGCGGCGGCGTGTTGAAAAACAGGGACGGCTTGTCGCCGTCCCGAATTTTTTCAATCAAGATGATTGATTGTCGTTTGAGCGTTTGCGTCTCTTTTTCACCGCTCGGGGAATCAGTACCGCTGCGGCGACGATACCTGCCGCTCCGATTGCGGCGGAGACTAAGATCAGGGTCAGATATATCTTTTGTGTTTTCAGATATTCGGGATAGACGCTGTCGATATATTCGTCGATATATGGCGGCGCAATTTCGTGGTGGCGCTCAATGCCCAGCTCTTTGACGAGCGGCTTGAATTCCTCGAACGCAGCCTCTTTGTCGACGACGTCGAAGCCGCCGGCGGTCATGCGCGCGTACAGCACGTTGACGCGGATCTCCTTGACGAAGAGCGTCTTTTGGGGGTCGTCTTTGACCGCGTCCAGCGCGGCGAGGGTCAGTTCGTCGTACTTGGCGAGGTTGGACGGGGACAGATAGTCGAAGTAGTGCCATTCGGGGCGGTCGTAGAGGTCGAGGTTGTCGGCGTGCGAGACGCTCTCGTGCAGACGATCGAGATATTCGGCGAGATAGGGCGCGGCGTCGCCGTAGGTGACGACGAGGTATTTGCCGATGATTGACTCGATGTCGGCGTCGATGTCCCAAAGCTGCCGCGCGAGCACATAGCTGCGCAGGCAGGCGAGTTCGTCGCTCTGTTCGCGGCTGCCTTGGTGGAAGACGCCGGTGACGTTGTTTTGCTTGTAGAATTCGAGGTTGGACTGCTGCACCGAGAAGTTGGGATAGGGCAGCAGCAGGTTGTGGAAGTTGACGGTATAGTCCCAAACGACGAGGTTGTCGCAGATCGCGCTCCAGCTCTCGATCATTCGCTTTGCCTCGGCGGACTTTTCGTTGCTGTCGTCGGACGCGGAGTAGAGCTGAGACGTCTGTATCGGCGCGATGACGATGTTGACGTTGTCGCGGCAGGTCATCCCTTCGGGGACGACGTTGTTATAAAAATACGCGAGCGTGCTTATGATTTTGTCGGGGAAGTCGTCCGCGAGGCGGTTGACGATCTCGAGCATCGCGCCCATCTGCGAGCCGTATTTTTCGTAGGCGGCGGTGCAGTCGGCGCACTCGCACATATGCCACGAGTCGTTGATGCTGAAGTCCCAATAGATTGCGTCGGGATATTGCTTCATCATCTCCTCCATATTGTCGCGGATGATGGGGTAGAGTTCTTCGTTGGTCAGGCACAATTGTGTGGGCAGACCGTCGTCCGCGGTATGCATGCGCACGCCGCCGATTTCGGCGTAGTATTCGGGGTGTCCGTCAAAGTATTGTTCGGGCGGAACATAGCTGAACACGCTGTGGCACCATTTGCCCCAATAGCGGTTGCCGTCGTTGCCGAGGTCTTCGTCGCGGTAGCCGGTGCCGTTGCTCTTGATGCGGCGGCTCCAAATGCTCTCGGTCGGGGTCTCGGACTCGTACGCCTCGTGGCTGACTTCGTATTGGTAGATACGCCGCCAGCGGAAGTCGGGGTTGTCGATCTTGTCCTCGGCGGCGAGCGCTATAGTCTCGAGTCGGGGGATGTAGGAGTAGTCGTCGCGGACGAACATGCATCCGAGTTCGTTTTCCAAAAAGCAATAGATGCCGTTTGCAAGCCCGTCGGAGCTTTTTGCGTCGATGAAGATGTTGCCGTCCTCGTCGTAGGTCAGCGCATAGCCGTCGTCGGCGACGCCCTCGGGAGCGGCGTTGAAGCCGATTGCAATGCACGGCGTGAGCTCGGGCAGTGCGTCGACGAGCGCAAAAGCGTCGTCATCGCCCGTCATCTCGCGCAATGTCGATTGCAAAAATTTGATGTCCGTGTCGATTCCGGAAGCATTGGGCGATACGGCAATCGCATATTCGCTCACGCCGTCCTTGGCGAGATAGAAGTCTTTCGGCTCAGCCATAATGTCCGCGAACGCCTCTTCGCTGTACGGCGAAGACGTGCTCACTTTGATTGGCTCGGGCGCGGTGCCGTCGGTGCAGGCAGACAATACGAGCGATGTCGCAAGGATGAGAGTCAGGCATGCGGTGATAAAAATTTTCTTCATCGCGTACTCCTCGAAGTGGATTTATCTTGATATCATTGTACCATATCCGCGCGCGCGACGCAAGGCTTTGCGTGTTTGCGTGTGACGAATGCGGCGGTGAAAACGAATAGATTTATACTCATCAATTAACATTGATGAAAGCGGCTGTTGCATATTATTCGCTCTTTTGCATATCTAAACATTATATTTTGCAAAGAATGTAAAGTAAGTGTTACACAATGTAAAGTATGTTTGACACCTCAAATCGCGAAAAATATGGTATAATATATACGGGAG
>CABKMX010000168.1 GCA_902373595.1 uncultured Christensenellaceae bacterium | reverse complement strand
TTCTCGGCACTCAGGCGGAGGACATCGACGCCGCGGAGGACCGCGAGAGGTTTGACGAATTGCTCGAAAAGCTGCAGATCAAGCGTCCCAAGGGCTTCACCGTCATGACCAAGGAAGAGGCGCTCAAGGTCGCAAACGAGATAGGTTATCCGACGCTGCTGCGTCCCTCTTACGTCCTCGGCGGTCAGAACATGACCGTATGCTACGGCGACGCCGACGTCATCGAATATATGGACGTCATTCTGTCGCAGGAGATCGAGAACCCCGTCCTCATCGACAAGTACCTCATGGGCAAAGAGCTCGAGGTCGACGCGATCTGCGACGGCAGGGACATCCTCATCCCCGGCATTATGGAACACATCGAGAGGACGGGCATTCACTCGGGCGACTCCATCGCCGTCTATCCGGCGTGGAACCTCAGCGACGAGATGGTCGAGCGCATCATCGAGTGCTCCAAACAGCTCGCGCTGTCGCTGCATACGCTCGGGCTCGTCAACATTCAATATCTGATCTATCACGATGAACTTTACGTCATCGAGGTCAATCCGCGCAGCAGCCGCACCGTGCCGTACATCAGCAAGGTCACCGGCGTGCCGATGGTCGACCTCGCGACGAGGGCAATCCTCGGCGAAAAGCTCGCCGACATGGGCTACGGCACGGGGCTGTACCCCAACTCGCCGTACGTCGCGGTCAAGGTGCCGGTGTTCTCGTTTGAGAAATTGACCAACGTCGACACCCAGCTCGGACCGGAGATGAAGTCGACCGGCGAGGTCTTGGGTATCGCGAGCACGCTCGAAGAGGCGCTGTTCAAGGGGCTTGTCGCCGCAGGATACCGCATGAAAAAGAAGGGCGGCATCTTCATCACCGTCCGCGACCAGGACAAGGGCGAAATCGGCGAAATTGCGCAAAAGTTCGAAGAGTTGGGCTACACGCTCTACGCGACCGCGGGCACTGCCAAGGTGCTGCGCGACATCGGGCTTGACGTCATCGTCGTCGACAAGATCCACCAAAACCCCGAACACAACAACCTCACCCTGATCGAGAGCGGAAAGATTCACTACATCATCTCCACCTCGTCCAAGGGCAAGCTGCCGACGCGCGACAGCGTCAAGATTCGCCGTAAGGCGGTCGAGAGGGCGATTCCCTGCCTGACCAGCATCGACACCGCAAACGCGGTCGCCAACAGCTTGATGAGCAGATATTCCGAGTTCAACACCGAGCTTGTCGACATCAACAGACTGCGCACCGGCAAGACGCTGCGCAAGTTCACCAAGATGCACGGCTGCGGCAACGACTACATCTACTTCGACTGCATGGAGTCCCCGATCGACAGCCCCGAAAGGCTCTCGATCGCGCTGTGCGACAGGCACAAGGGCATAGGCGGCGACGGCGTCATTCTCATCTGTCCGTCCAAGGTCGCCGAGGCGCGCATGCGCATGTTCAACCTCGACGGCAGCGAAGGCAAGATGTGCGGCAACGGCATCCGCTGCGTCGCGAAGTACCTGTTCGACAACAACATCGTCCGCAAGCACGGCTTTGACATCGAGACGGGCGCGGGCGTGCGGGGCGTCATGATCCACACCCAAAACGGCGAGGCGACATCCGTCACCGTCGATATGGGCAAGGCGAGCCTCGCGGCGAAGGACGTCCCCGTCGTGACCAAAAAGGCGAAACTCGTTGCCGAAAAGGTCAAGGTCGGAGGAGAGGAGCGCGAGATCACCTGCGTGTCCATGGGCAACCCCCATTGCGTCATCTTTGTCAAACACCTCGACAGCCTCGATGTGGACGGCATAGGCGAAGCGGTCGAAGTCGACCCGATGTTCCCCGAGCGCACCAACGTAGAGTTCGTCAAGGTGATGGACAGCCACACCCTGCGCATGAGAGTGTGGGAGAGAGGCAGCGGCGAGACGCTCGCCTGCGGCACCGGAGCGTGCGCTGCGGCGGTCGCGGCGGTCGAAGCGGGTCTTTGCCCCAAGGGCGAGGACATCACGGTCAGAGTCCCGGGCGGCGACCTCGTCGTCAAATACACGGACGAGGCGGTCTATCTGACCGGCGAAGCCGTCAAGATCTTCGACGGCGAGATCGAGATCTGAGGTGAAAACATGGTAGGCATCGGCAGGACAACATACGGCAAATACGGCGCGTGCGTCGAGATCACGGACGGCGTGCGCAGCCTGCTCGTGACCACGGACATCGGTCCGCGCATCATCTACTTCGGGATGAAGGGCGGCGAAAACATCATGTTCGAGGACAAGGGCGACGACATCAACAAGGGCGGCAAGTTCTTTGACGACAATCTGCCGGGCAAGGGCATTTGGCACATCTACGGCGGACACAGGTTGTGGAAGTCGCCCGAATATATGGACACCTACTATCCCGACAACGCGCCCGTCGACGTCAAGATGACCTCTCACGGGGCGATCTTCACCGCCGAGCCGGAGGTGACGACAAAGCTGCAAAAGAGCGTCGAGATCGAGATGAGCGACGACGGCGTCGTCACCATCAGACATAGGATAACCAACACGGGCACGCAAAACAGCGGCAAGATCGCGCTGTGGGCGCTGACCGTCATGGACAAGGGCGCGGTCGGCGAGTTCAAGCTGTCGCAAGCCGACACCGGCTTTTTGCCCAACCGCAATCTCGTGTTCTGGCAATACAGCGACATGACGGACGACCGCTTTGCTACGGACGGCAAAAAGGTCACTCTCACCTGGAAGGACAGACCGCCGTTCAAGGTCGGCGCGCTGATTGACGACGGCAAGATCACCATTCACACAAAGGGATTGGTGTTCACCAAGTCGTTCGGCTACGAGGCAGGCGCGGACTATCCCGACATGCAATGCAACGCCGAGCTCTATACCAACGAGCTGATGTTCGAGGTTGAGAGCCTTTCGCCGCACCTGACATTGGAGCCGGGAGAGAGCGCCGAACACGTCGAAGTGTGGACGCTGGAGAAAGAATAATACATGCCATACGAAAGCATCGCCGCCCCGAAAGGAGCGGCGATTTTGTCGATATGAGAGGCGTGCCGACGGTATTTTGCAAAACGCAACAGAA
>CABKMX010000167.1 GCA_902373595.1 uncultured Christensenellaceae bacterium | reverse complement strand
GTTGTCCACGACCCAGGCGACCGCGTCGTGGTTGTTGGACACGCCGATGACGTCGGCGTGCGCCTTTGTGGTGTCCATTGCGTTTTGCACCGCGATGCCGAGACCGGCATACTCAATCATCGAGATGTCGTTGTCCGCATCGCCCATGCATATGATCTCCTCACGCTTCAAGCCGTGCTTTTCACACATCTTGCGCACCGCGTCGCCCTTGTTGATGCCGTAGGCGGTGAACTCGACGAGGAACTTTTGAGAGCGCGTGAACGACAGTCTGCCGTCGAACACGGGGACATACTCCTTCGAGATTGCATAGACATCGTCCGCCTCGGCGATCGCGAGCACTTTTGTGGGGTCGTCTCCCCTCTTTGTCACATAGTCGGACAGCTTTTCGCCGACCAAAGTGCAATCGATGTTGCAGATGTTGCAGAACAAGTCGATCGCCGGATGCGGCGCGACCGAGTAGCACCTGTCATCGATATAGACCATTTGCACGTTTTGGCGCGGATCGTTCTCCAGCCTGCGCAGACACTCGACCGCATCGGGAAGGGCGATGTTGCGCACCCAGACGGGCTCGCCCTTTGCGATGTCGTACACGCCGCCGCCCTGATAGAGAATGACCTCGCCTTCGGTCAGACCGAGCGTCGCGAGGTGGGGACGAATCGAGCTGAACATCCTGCCCGTGGCGACGAAAAATTTGCCGCCCCTGTCGCGATACCTTTTGATCGCGTCGATGTTGCGCTGCGAGATCGTGTGGTCGTCCGAAAAGATCGTGCCGTCGAAGTCGCAGAAAAATGCCTTGTATTTCATATGTTTTATTCTAATACGCGCACGGGCGAAAGTCAATTGTTTGAGCCCTGCGCCTTATCTTTCGCCAAACATTTGACATCTTCGCGCGTATTTTATATAATCGACTTATGAAAAAACCGATAATCACAAAGGCGCAAGCCGAAGAGATCAAAAAGACATACCCCACCCCCTTCCACATCTATGACGAAAAGGGGATCAAAGACAACGCAAGACGCGTCTATGACGCGTTCTCGTGGTGCGCCGGCTTCAAAGAGCACTTCGCGGTCAAGGCGACCCCCAACCCGACGATCATGAAGATTTTGCACTCGCTGGGCTGCGGGATGGACTGCTCGTCTTTGACCGAATTGATGCTGTGCGAAAAGTGCGGCATCGTCGGCGACGACATCATGTTCACCAGCAACGAGACCCCCGCCGAAGAATACGCTTTGGCGCTTCGTCTCGGCGCGACGATCACGCTCGACGACATCACCCACGTCGACTTTCTCGCAAAGGTCGCCGGCGGCAAAATGCCCAAGACGGTGTCGCTGCGCTTCAACAACGGCAAGGACTTCGCGATCAACAAGCAGATCATGGGCACGCCGCAGGACGCCAAATACGGCATGACGCGCGCTCAATTGACCGAAGCGGTGCGCAAGTTGCAGGCGCTGGGCGTCGAGAGCTTCGGACTGCACGCCTTCCTCGCGTCCAACAACCTCGGCAACGAGTACTACCCCACTCTCGCCGGCATTCTGTTCGACACCGCGTGCGAGCTTCACGCCGAGACGGGCGCAAACTTCAAGTTTGTCAACCTGTCGGGCGGCATCGGCATCCCCTATCTGCCGACCGACGAGATGCCCGACATCTATGCGATCGCCGACGGCGTCAAGGCGCAATACGAGCGCGCGTTCACCGGCGGCATGAAGCCGTCGCTGCGCACGGAGCTGGGCAGATTCATGCTGGGTCCCTACGGCAACCTGATCACGACGGTCGTCCACTTCAAGCACATCTACAAGGAGTACGCCGGCGTGGACGCCTGCGCCGCCAACCTCATGCGCCCGGCGATGTACGGCGCGTACCACCACATCACCGTGCTCGGCAAGGAGAACGCGCCCTGCGACCACAAATACGACGTCGTCGGTTCGCTGTGCGAAAACAACGACAAATTCGCGGTCGACCGCATGCTGCCCGAGTTGGAGATCGGCGACATCCTCGCGATTCACGACGCCGGCGCGCACGGTTTCTCGATGGGCTACAACTACAACGGCAAATTGCGCAGCGCGGAGCTGTTGCTGCGCGAGGACGGGTCGGTCAAACTCATCCGCCGCGCCGAGACCCCGGACGACTACTTCGCGACCATGATCTTCGATTGAGCGAGCAAAATAAACAACAACCAAACATCCCGAAGCGACCGCCTCGGGATGTTTTTTGCGACATGTATCCGATCTCGTGTGTCAATATTCCTCTTTCAACAAGAAATCCGCAAGATAAACTATCTTCACGCCATCCTCGTTCCCTCCGGCAAATTCGTCCAACGTAACGACATACTTTGGATAGCTGTCTGCAATCTGAAGAAGATTGCCTATCTCTCTGTCTCTGCCCTTGGGATCGTCCGGAAGGTGTCTGCAAACCTGTATGTAGACCTTTTCGTCGCGGCGCACTCCGACAAAATCGATTTCCCTACCCTTTTGCTCGCCAACATAGACCTCGTATCCTCTACGCAAGAGTTCGAGATAGACGATGTTTTCCATCATCGATGCGACCGCCGTGTCGTGATAGCCGAGTACGGCAAATTTAAGAGAAGAATCTGCAAGATAATATTTTTCGCGTGTACGCAGCACCTCTTTGCCGCGGACATCATAGCGATCCGCCCTGTAAAGGATGTACGCCTTTTGCAATTGTTTGATATAGTTGTAGATCGTCTCCGAATCGAGCGCCCTCTTTTCGCTCTTCATATAATCTGCGACCGATTTTGCAGAAAACGTCTTGCCCACGTTTTCGAACATAAACCTGACAACTCTCTCAAACATATCTAACTTGCGGATATTGCCTCTCTTTGCGATGTCGTTATAGATCACCGAAGCATATATGTCCCTGACGACCGCGTAAGCGTCGTCAATCGACAGATTGGCGCTCGCGACAGACGGGAACCCTCCGTAGCGCATATAATCTTTCAATAAATTCGATGCGCTCTTCTGTTCGCCGAGCGCCTTCCGAAACGATATATACTCTGCAAAAGACAGCGGAAACACGGGAATAACGATATATCTTCCCGTCAAATAGGTGGCGA
>CABKMX010000166.1 GCA_902373595.1 uncultured Christensenellaceae bacterium | reverse complement strand
GGAATTTTGTTGGTGAAAAGGCGTTGACTTTGGTGTGAAATGCGTGTAGAATCGAGGCGAGTGGGGTAAAGACCGCGTTGCAGAGAGCGAGGAGTGGGGCTTAGGGGAGTGTCCGTGGCAGAGATGCCGCGGCGTTTCTCTTTTTGGGGAGTTCTTTGAGGCGAAGAATGCGTAAAACGGCGGAGCGGGTTTTATCGACGGAGTGAGAAAAACGGCTGAGAGGACGTAAAACGGCGGCGAAGTATTCTTTGCTGAGGGGAGATATCCAAACCGGCAAAGTGGTTTTCTGCGGGGGAGAGCAATTTGTAAAATGGAGGCGAAGTATTCTTTGCGGATTGGGAATTTCCCGACCGGCAAGGCGGTCTTCCGAGGTGCGGGAAATGCGTAAAACGGCGGCGGCCGTTTGGGCGGAGAGTATGCACAAAACGGCGAATGTCGAAAAAGGGCGAGAGCGGTTTTGTGTATATTTTTATATTTTTGCATTAGGGGATCGGGATGAAAAACGGGTATTTTTGAGAAAACGGCGGATAGGGATGTGAAAGCGGAGAAGGGGCGGCGGAAAGGGGGTATGCACAAAATGCGGTAATTTTTGGGAGAAATATTGACTTGTCGCGCGCGCGAGTGTAAAATTATAATATAGGTCGAGCGAAGGCTCGGGCGCGCCGAAGGGAGACGGCGCGGTTTGGAAGTTGCGCACGGGATCGTTCGAGGGGCGGTCCCGAGGCGGGAGAGGCGGTTTGCGCCGAAGGAGGAAATTATGATTGTCACTACTTCTATTTTGCTGGATCGCGCCGCTCACGGCGGCTATGCGGTGCCGGCACTCAATGTGGACAATTTGGAGAGCGTCAAAGCCGTGCTCGAAGCGAGCGCGGAGATGAATGCGCCGGTCATCGTGCAGACGATCCCGGCGACTTTGCGCTATGGCGGAGAGGCGACCTACGTCGCGCTGGTCAACGCGCTGTACGACGGCGGAGCGGACATCGCGCTCCACCTCGACCACGGCGGCGACGAGGAGATATGCGCGCGCTGCGTGGGGTACGGCTATACGTCGGTGATGATCGACGGGTCGGCGCTGCCGTTTGAGGAGAACGTCGCGCTGACGAGCCGCGTCGCAAAGTTCGCGCACCGCGCGTCCGTGTCCGTCGAGGGCGAGCTCGGCTCGATCGGCGGCAAGGAGGAGACGCAGGGCAAGGTCGTCTATACCGACCCCGACGAGGCGGCGGAGTTCGTCGCGCGCACAGGCGCGGACAGCCTCGCGATCGGCGTCGGCACCGCGCACGGCGTCTATCACGGCACGCCGCATATCGCGATCGACCGCATCGAGCAGATCGCGGCGAAGGTGCATGTGCCGCTGGTGCTTCACGGCGCGAGCGGGCTTTCGGACGACGTCATCGAGGCGGCGATCGCCGCAGGCATTCGCAAGATCAACTTCGCGACTCAATTGAGACAGGCGTATACCGCCGGCATCAAGAAGGGCTTCGAGCTTTTCCCCGACGCGTTCGACCCCAAAAAATATATGCCCGTCGCGGTGGACGAGATCAAGAAAGAGGTCAAACGCATCATCGCGCTGTGCGGCGCGGCAAACAGAGGATAGGTCGAGATATCGACACGGATAGCAAAAAACGGAGAGGAAACATGCAATACGTTCAATTCAAGAAAGACGCAAAATTCGATCTGATTGCGATGGGAAGGATCGCGATCGACTTCAACCCGATCGACTATTTCAAGACGCTCGCCGAGAGCAAGGAGTACCGCAAGTACCTGGGCGGCTCGCCGGCAAACGTCGCGGTCGGTCTGGCGAGGCTGGGTAAAAAAGTGGGCTTTGTCGCGCGCGTGTCCGACGATCGATTCGGCGACTATGTGACCGACTTCTTTGCCAAAGAGGGCATAGACGTGTCCCACGTCAAGCGCGCCGAGCACGGCGAAAAATTGGGGCTCACGTTCACCGAGATCCTCTCGCCGACAGAGAGCAGCATCCTGATGTATCGCGACGGCATCGCCGACCTCTCGCTCGACCCCTCCGACGTGGATGAGGAGTATATCGCGTCCGCTAAGGCGCTGCTCATCTCGGGCACCGCGCTTGCGCAAAGCCCGTCGCGCGAGGCGTGCCTCAAGGCGATGCAATTTGCGGAGAAGAACGACGTGCGCATCATCTTCGACATCGATTACCGCCCCTACAATTGGAAGAGCGCTGATGAGATCGCGGTCTATTACACCGCGGTCGCCGAGCATGCGGACATCATCATGGGCTCGCGCGAAGAGTACGACCTCACGCAGGCGATCTCGTTGCCCGGCGCCGACGACGTCGCGACCGCTGCGCATTGGTTCGCGCACAGGGCGAAGATCGTCATCATCAAGCACGGCAAGGAGGGCTCCGAGGCGCATACCTGCGACGGAAAGAGATATAAGATCAAGCCCTTCCCGGTCAAGGCATTCAAGTCGTTCGGCGGCGGAGACGGCTACGGCAGCGCGTTCCTCTGCGGCATGTTCGACGGCAAGGAGATCATGGACTGCCTCGAGCTCGGCTCGGCGTCCGCGTCCATGCTGGTCGCCGCGCACGGCTGCTCGGAGTTCATGCCCACGCCCGACGAGCTGGCGAAGTTCATCGCCGACGAAAAGAAGCAATACGGAGAAATGGTCGCGCGCGACTGAGCGCAAAGGAGGAAATTATGGCATTCGGATATCCCAAATTCGACAAGGACGGAGTCAAGGTGCTGACAGATATGAACGGCATCAACTCCGACATGATGATGGACATCAAGGTCGTCAGGCTCGCCGCCGGCAAGAGCGCGAGCTATCTGCAAAAGGACAAGGAGATCTGCGTGATGCTGACCGAGGGCGAAGTCGAGTTCTCGGGCGGAGGCGTCTCGGGCAGAGCGGCGCGCAGCGACGTGTACCGCGATCTGCCGGTCACACTCCACGTCTGCAAGGGCACCGAGGTCACCGTCAAGGCGTTCGCGGACAGCGAGTTCATCTATGTGTCCACGACCAACGACCGCGAGTTCCCGGCAAAGTTTTATCGCAAAGAGGACGTCATCCGCACGGTGTCGTGCGAAGGGCTGTGGGAGAATACC
>CABKMX010000165.1 GCA_902373595.1 uncultured Christensenellaceae bacterium | reverse complement strand
GTTGTCATTCAATTGCGACTCGTCCAAGAGATCTACTTTTTTCCGCAATGCTTGACGAAGCAGCTCCGCCATTTCATAAAATGTCAGCCCGTTTACAGGCATAGCTACCAGCAGATCCACGTCGCTCTCTTCATTTGCTGTACCTTTTGCGTACGACCCGAACAAATATGCATACCTCACCCCGAATTTGTCAAAAATAGGCGCACATTTGTCAACAATAGTCTGTTTTGAAAGCAGACCGTGTTCTTCGTCGACCAGACAATACTTTTGCAACTCCTCTACAATGTAGCGGTATTTCACACTGCTCTCGCCATATTCTCCCTTCTCGTATCTCACATATGTTCGAAGAGGGATCCCAACGATATTGGCGCATTCCTGCTGAGTCAACCCATACTGCGTTCTCAATTCTTTCAAAGACATTGTGCTTCTCCTTGCGTACATTATATCATATTGGCACATTGCACGCAAGCAAAATATGCCATTTTGGCACATTTTTATAACAAGACTATGTCATTTTGGCATATTTTTTATAACAAGACTATGCCATTTTGACACTTTTCAAAAAAGCGGATATGCCATCAGCCTGTCCGAAACAAATAGACGCGGCGCATTTCGGAGCCGCGTCTTTCTCGCTTTAATCGGCAAAATTTTTATATCTCTACCCTAAACACGGGCAGCGACGGCAACTTGACGACAAAGGCTTTGACCTCTTCCGCCGGCTCTGCGCCGAGCACAATGCTCAAGACGCCCTTGTCGTATTGCACTTCGTCAAGCGTGTCAGCGTTCTCTCTTACGCAACATACGACAAGCATATCTTCGGCAAAATCAATCTCTTTGTCGAATTGCGTCAACATCTTTTCAAGTGTCTCTTGCGAGGCGATCTTTTCGGCGTATGCCGTCTCCGTCTCGAGCGCCTGCGCCGCCATTGCGGCAAAGTCGTCCGTCAACTCATCCGTATATTCGCCGACTATCTCGCACTCTTCGATCAATTCGCCCTGCCAACTCTTCTCGTAGTTTTTGTGATCGATCTTCAATTCCACTTGCTCGACGTCCGACCTCGGAACGACGAACGCGAGACATTCCTGCGTCGGCACGGAAGCGTCGGGCATCGTCTCTTCCGGCGGCAGCAACGTCGTCTTGTGCTTGACGACCTCGGCAGTCAACACCTTGCCCTCTTGCGTTGCGCCTACCGACTCGTAAAAGAACCGACGACCGCCGTCCTCGTATTTGAGCGCGTCTCCCGTAAAAAATTGCAAGACAAGCATGTCTTCGTCAAAGTCGATCTCGATCGGGAAATCTTTGAACGCCGCCTCAAAGTCGCTTTCGCTCTTGATAACGTATGTGATCTCTTTGGGACTGTCGCTCGGCGCGCCGTATGCGCGCTCCGTCATATGCTCGGCTTTGAAGTCTTCATTCATGTGATCGAGCGCGTCGTCGACAAGCGTAGCTTGAACCGCGCGAGCCTCGTCATCGGTCTCACATGCTGCAAAAGTAGTTACTGCAAGTAAAATACAAAAAATACAAACCGCAATCTTTCTCATAAAGTCCTCCTTTCGTTTGGAAATAATCTCCCTATGTCATTATCATACAATAAAAATTACATTTTGTCAATTTGTATAAATTTTGCAATTTTTTGATACATTCTCAATCGCAATGACCGCTCGCACGTCGCCGCACTTCTCATCCAATCGTTTTGACGACCCGCGCCGGGACCCCGGCTGCTATCGTATTTGGCGGCACGTCCCTTGTCACGACCGCGCCTGCGGCGACGATCGCGCCGTCCCCGATCGTCACCCCTTTCAAGATGGTCGCATGCGCGCCGATCCATACGTCTTTGCCGACGACGATTGGCGCGGCGGTCATGTCCCCTCTCCTTCCGGGGCGCTTGTCGTGGTCGAGCGTCGCAAAGACGACGTTGTGCCCGACGAGGCAGCCGTCGCCGAGCGTGACGCCGCCTTGGTCTTGGAAGCAGCACCCCGAGTTGACAAAGACATCCTTGCCGATCTTGATGTTTTTGCCGAAGTCGGTGTAGACGGGCGGAAAGAGCCGGAAGCCGTCGTCCACCCTATATCCGACCAGCCGCGACATCAATGCCCTCAATTCCTCGTCCGTATGGTATGCGCCGTTGATCAAAGCGGTCGTTTTGCGCGCCTCGTCGGCGGCTTTGTGCATAAACTCGTGCGCCGGCGAACCGGCGGCGATATGGTTGTCTCTCTGCAATTGCGCGTTGAATTCCTGCGTTGTCATGTCCACCTCTCGTATGCTTGCAAATTCATTATAGCGCAACGCGCGCGTCATAGCAAATACCTAAAATTTATGACTTATCATAATTGAAATCTATGCCAAGGTATGCTAAAATAAATTTGGGAGGCGTCTATGGAATTGAGAGTATTGCGCTACTTCATCGAGGTGGCGCGCACGCAGAACATCACCGCCGCCGCCGAGCGGCTGCACATCACCCAGCCCACGCTGTCCAAGCAATTGATGGATCTTGAGGACGAACTCGGCGCAAAGCTGTTCGAGCGCGGCAAGCGGCGCACGACTTTGACCGAGGACGGCATGCTGCTGTTCCAGCGCGCGAAGGAGATCGTCGCGCTTGCCGACCTGACCGAGAGCGCGTTCCGCTCCACTGACGAGAGGATCGCCGGCGACATCGCGATAGGCTGCGGCGAGACCGATGGCATGCGGCTGCTTGTCGACGCGATGAAGAAGATGCGCGCCGCGCACCCCGGGGTGACCTTCCGACTTTCGAGCGGCAACTTCGAGGACATCTCGGACAGGCTCGACGGCGGGCTTGTCGACTTCGGGCTGTTCGTCGGCGACGCGGCGGTCGCCAAATACGACTACATCAAGCTGCCCCACTCGGACGCATGGGGGCTGTTGATGCGCGCCGACAACGCTCTTGCCGAGCGCGCGTCCGTACGTCCGCAAGACCTTGACGGGATTCCGTTGCTCTGCTCGCGCCAAGCGGTCCAAAGCAACGAACTTGCCGGGTGGCTGGGGCGCGAGTTCGGCGAGCTCGACATCGTGGCGACCTACAATCTCATCCACAACGCGACCTATATGGTCGAAGCCGGGATGGGGTGCGCGG
>CABKMX010000164.1 GCA_902373595.1 uncultured Christensenellaceae bacterium | reverse complement strand
CTTGTCTTCATCCCCGCCCCCGGTCCCGGCAGCGGCAAGATGGCGACCTGCCTGTCGCAGCTCTACCACGACTACAAGCGCGGCATCAAGGCGGGATATGCAAAGTACGAGACATTCCCTGTCTGGAACCTGCCGCTCGACCACCCGGTCAACATCGCCTACGAGGCGGCGACCGCCGACCTCAACGACGTCAATATGATAGACCCCTACCATTTGAGCGCATACGGCAAGGTCGCGGTCAACTACAACCGCGACATCGAGATCTTTCCCGTGCTCAACGCACTGTTCGAAAAATTGATGGGGCACTCCCCCTACAAGTCACCGACGGACATGGGCGTCAATATGGCAGGCTATGCGATCTGCGACGACGAGGTGTGCTGCGAGGCGAGCAAGCAGGAAATCATCCGCCGCTACTACAAGGCAATCGTCGCCCAGCGCCGCGGAAACAACAATGACGTCGAGGTCGGCAAGATTGCTTTGATTATGGACAAATTGGGACTGACGACAGACTATCGCCACGTCGTCAAACCGGCGCTCGACTGTGAAAAACGCACCGGCACCCCAGCCGCGGCGATCGAACTGCCGGACGGCAAAATCGTCACAGGCAAGACGTCGTCGCTGTTCGGATGCTCGTCCGCGATGCTGCTCAACGCGCTCAAAGAACTCGCGCACATCGACGACGACATCAATCTGCTTTCGCCGATCGCGATCGAACCGATACAGGAACTCAAAACGGGGCTTCTGGGCAGCCGCAACCCCCGTCTGCACACAGACGAAGTGCTGATTGCGCTGTCCATCTCGGCGGCGACGAACGACGTCGCCAAAACGGCGCTCAAACAGGTGCGCAAGCTCAAGGGCTGCCAAGTGCACACGACGGTCATCCTCTCCCCCGTCGACGAGACGATATTCCGCAAGCTCGGAGTCGATGTGACCAGCGAGCCCATCTATTCGACCAAACAACTTTACCACAAGGCAAAGTAACCGCAACCGACAAACCAACAGCGCGCCGTTTCGGGCGCGCTGTTTTGCGTCCGTTTTTCGTCTTGCATGCAATTTTGAACGAAAACGCTTATTTTTTTCGCTCAAAAATTTTCGAGACGCTCGCGCCCTGCAAAAATATGAACATCGTCAAATTTGCGGCACTTTTCGGCAAATCTATCGTCAAATTTGCGGCACTTTTCGGCAAATCTATCGTCAAATTCGTTGAAAAGTGCTTGTAAATGTTGAACTTTTCCGACTTTCAAATACTCGCGCTCCGCGCAAAATTTGCATATGCCGCAAAAAATATCCGCGCCGCAAATTCGCGACGCGGAAATTTTGCAATATACGGCGTGTCGCCGCCAAATTATTTCTTGAAATATCTGTTGTACAGCCCTTGGAAGCCGCAGCCGTGGCGAGCCTCGTCCTTTGCCATCTCGTGGACGGTGTCGTGGACGGCGTCATAGCCGAGCTCTTTGGCGCGCTTTGCGATCTTCATCTTGCCGGAGCAAGCGCCGTTTTCCGCTTCCATACGCATCTTGACGTTGGTCTTGGTGTCGGCGGTCAGCACTTCGCCCAAAAGTTCCGCAAACTTGGCGGCGTGTTCCGCCTCTTCGAACGCGTATCTCTTGAACGCCTCAGCGATCTCGGGATAGCCTTCGCGCTCCGCCTGTCTGCTCATCGCGAGGTACATACCGACCTCGGAGCACTCGCCGTTGAAGTTCTCGCGCAAGCCCTGCACGACCTCTTCGTCGAGACCTTTCGCAACGCCGACTCTGTGCTCGTCCGCCCAGCTGAGCTCCTCGCTCATCTTTTCGAACTTGCTCGCCGGAGCGCCGCAGATGGGGCACTTTTCGGGCGGATTGTCGCCCTCGTGAACATAACCGCAAATGGTGCAAACGTATTTTGCCATAATATCATCCTCCGATTGGTTTTATTTATCAGATCGTGAGATCTTGATTTGTTTTGTTGATCGGCAGTCGGGACAGACATCGGTGAAAATCAGCGACCAGCCTTGATAGCCGCGCCTTTCGCACTCTCCGTCCAAAGCCTTGGCGATGACCCCGTCCGTGTCGCAATCGCTGACCTTGCCGCATATCGGGCAGACGGTGTGGAAGTGCGGAGTGACGTCCGCGTCATACCTGTCCTTGCCCTGCGCGACGTTGATCTTGATCGCCCTGCCCTGTTCGACGAGCAATTCGAGGTTGCGATAGACGGTCGCGAGCCCTATGCCCGGGAGCACATCCCTGCAACGGCGGTATACCCAATCGGCGCTCGGGTGAGTCTTGGTGGACTTGAGCACCTGATAGATCGTCTCGCGTTGTACCGAATAATTGCCTGCCATACCTTTATCTTGACATCATTATATCAAAGCAAATAGGGGTTGTCAAGCAAAATTGGGAATAATTCTCATTTTATTTACACCAAATCATTCTTCGATGTCGTCCTATTGCCGGTGCGCTTGCAGGCACCCGTGTTATGTCTTCAAACTACGGATTTACAGTGATATCCGCTTGTATTTCCGCACAGACAGCGGCAAAAACGCAGCAATCGCGAGCGCGCAGAGCGCAAGTTGCACCCAATAGGGATATTCTCTGAATCCGGCGAGCGAAAACGCGACGCCGAAGAGCGGGATTTGCAGAAGCAGCGTCGGACCGTCGGGGACGACGTATTCGAGCGTCGCGGCGATCGCGACAAGCAGCGCGGCAGCGCACAAAAATACCGTCATCCCGACGAGCGCACGCGAGCGGCGCGAGATCGTCGCGGCGAGAAAACCGCCCAAATAGCATGCCGCACCGAGGGCGAGCGCCGCCAAAAATTGAGCAAAAAAGAGTTCGTGAACGCTGCCGAAAACCGGGGTCGCGCCGTAGACGTAAAAATAGGCGATGCCGCGCGACGCCGCCAAAATCGAGCGCATCGCAAACGCGACAACCGTCAACAACGTCAATGCCGCAGCGTCAAACGCAAAACCTGCGGCGAGCATCTCGCCGCGCGAACGATCGCCGAGCGTGAGCATTCTGATCTGCGGCGAACACATCTCCGACATTCGCCACGCCCCTCTCATCGCGCAGATGAATGCGATCACGGCAATGACGACGCCGAACATGAAATAGACGCATTCCCTCTGTC
>CABKMX010000163.1 GCA_902373595.1 uncultured Christensenellaceae bacterium | reverse complement strand
CGCACAGATAGCCGGTGTAGCAGGCGATGTCGTCCACTCCCCTCTCGCGGAACTTGCGCGCAAGCTCGGCGAGCGCCCTTGCCTGGCACATCGGCTCTCCGCCGCTGAACGTCACTCCGCAAAGCAGGGGGTTGCGCATCCCCTCTTCGAGCAGGACGTCGATGTCCACGTCCTTGCCGCCGCCGAAGTCGTGCGTCTGCGGATTGTGACAGCCGGGGCAGTTGTGCGGACAGCCCTGCACGAATATCGTATATCTGATGCCCGGCCCGTCGGTGATCGAGTCGCCGACGGTCCCGGCAAGACGTATCTTTGTCATTACTTGAGCCCGTCGAGACCGTGCTTGACGCGGTCTTTTTCTTCGGCGCGCTTTGCGTTGTTGAAGCGGTCGAGCGTTCCGACGAGGTAGCCGGTGATGCGGCGGATGCGCTCAAAGCCGAACTCGCCGTCATGCTCTTTGCGGCCGCACTTGGGGCAGCACTCGCCGATGATGCCGCTGTATCCGCAGACGGGGTCGCGGTCGACCGGGTGGTTGATGGAGCCGTAGCCTACGCCCGCCTCTTTCATACATCTGACGATCTTCTCGAACGCCTCGATGTTGTTGGCGGTGTCGCCGTCAAGCTCGACATAGCTGATGTGTCCGGCGTTGGTCAACGCGTGGAAAGGCGCCTCTATCCTGATCTTGTCGTACGCGCTGATGTTGTAGTAGACAGGCACATGGAAGGAGTTGGTGTAGTACTCTCTGTCGGTCACGCCGGGGATGATACCGTACTTCTTCTTGTCGATGCGGACGAACCTGCCCGAAAGCCCCTCGGCGGGCGTCGCGATGAGACCGAAGTTGAGCCCCGTCTTTTGCGACATTCTGTCGAGGTACTCGCGCATGAATCTGACGATGTCCATGCCGAGGTTGAGCGACTCCTTGCTCTCGCCGTGGTGCTTGCCCGTCAACGCGACCAGCGTCTCGGCAAGACCGATGAAGCCGACGGACAGCGTGCCGTGCTTGAGCACTTCGCCGACCTCGTCGTTGGGTCCCAGCTTTTCGGAATCTATCCACACGTCCTGCCCCATGAGGAAGGGGAAGTTCTTGACGCGCTTTTTGCATTGGATCTTGAAGCGGTCGAGCAATTGACGGCAGACGAGGTCCAGCTTGCGCTCGAGGTCCTCGAAGAACCAATCGACATTGCCCTTGCTGTTGATTGCGATGCGCGGCAGGTTGATCGAGGTGAAGGACAGGTTGCCTCTGCCATAGGTGATCTCGCGCGACGGATCGTAGACGTTGCCCATGACGCGTGTACGGCAGCCCATGTACGCGATCTCGGTCTCGGGGTGACCGGGCTTGTAGTATTGCAGGTTGAACGGCGCGTCGATGAACGAGAAGTTGGGGAACAGTCTCTTCGCGCTGACCTTGCAAGCGAGCTTGAACAAGTCGTAGTTGGGATCCTGCTTGTTGTAGTTGACGCCCTCTTTGACCTTGAAGATGTGGATGGGGAAGATGGGCGTTTCGCCGAAACCGAGCCCTGCCTCTTCGGCAAGCAAGATGTTCTTGATGACCATCCTGCCCTCGGGCGAAGTGTCGGTGCCGTAGTTGATCGAGCTGAACGGAGTCTGCGCGCCGGCACGGGAGTGCATCGTGTTGAGGTTGTGGATGAGCGCCTCCATCGCCTGGAAGGTCGCCCTGTCCGTCTCGCGGTCGGCGTTGTCCTTGGCGAACTTCTTCGCCTTGCGGAAGTCGTCGTCGGGGATGTCCTTGAACGCCTCGCGCTCCGCCTTGTCATATTCCTTGCTGCCCGCAAGGCAGGGATACACGCCCTTTTCGCGCTCGATGTCCTTGACGATCTTCTTGACGTCGTCGACGGTGAGCGGACTGTTGTCGATCAGCTCCAAAGCTTTCGCGAGGTTGGACGCATACAGCTTTTTGTAAGTCTTGACGACGCCCGGGGCGAGGCCGTAATCGAAGTTGGGGATGCTCTGCCCGCCGTGCTGGTCGTTTTGGTTGGACTGGATCGCGATGCACGCCAAAGCCGCATAGCTTTGGATGTCGTTGGGCTCGCGCAAGAAGCCGTGACCGGTCGAGAAGCCGCCCTTGAACAGCTTGAGCAGATCGATCTGGCAGCACGTCGTCGTCAACGTGTAGAAGTCGAAGTCGTGGATGTGGATGTCGCCCTCGCGGTGCGCCTTGCTCTGTTCGGGAGAGAGGATGTATTTGGAGTAGTAGTCCTTCGCGCCCTCGCTGCCGTATTTGAGCATCGTGCCCATCGCGGTGTCGCCGTCGATGTTGGCGTTGTCGCGCTTCATATCGCTGTCGCCGGCGTCGGTGAACGTCAGCTCGTTGTAGATGCGCATGAGCGCGGTGTTCATCTCGCGCGACTTGGTGCGCTCGGCGCGGTAAAGTATGTACTTTTTGGCAATGTAGGCATAGCCGTTTTCCATCAAGACCTTTTCGACCATGTCTTGGATGTCTTCGATGGTCGGGCTGTTGCCGGTGCCCTCGAACTTGTCTTCAAGACGCTCTTCGACCAGGCGCGCGAGCCTTGCGCACTCCTGATCGTCCTTGCGTCCGGCGGACGCCATTGCCTTGCCGATAGCGGTCTGGATCTTGGTGATGTCGTACGGCACCCTTCTGCCGTCGCGCTTGATGATGGTATCGAACATACTTTCCTCCTCGTCTCCTGACACCACTATATATTGTGGTGAGGTCAAAAGAAACGTGCTGTATTTTGTTGTTGGCTTAATTATGATAACACAGTATATGCACCCTGTCAACGGGTATTCGGCAAATAAATTTTATTTTTTTGAGGCAAAAACACTTGACAAAACGACGGCGATATACAGTTCATAGACAGTACTGAAAAATACCTTTTCAGCGCAAATAAAGCCGCGCCCCGAGGCATATGCCCCACTGCGCGGCGTAACGACAAAATATAGCCTCGTCTCGGCTTGTTTTTCATGACTATCGCGTATTTTGAATGACTTGCGGCTTTATGTACAAAACGGCGCTCACTCTCCGTCCACGGGGAGCGACTTGATCTTGTCCGCGAACTTGACGAGTTTGGCTTTGAGAAAGTCCATCACTGCGAGATAGTCGTCGACCTCTTTCATCAAGAAGGGATC
>CABKMX010000162.1 GCA_902373595.1 uncultured Christensenellaceae bacterium | reverse complement strand
ATATAAATATTATTATATTTATCGCCAATAGTCAACAATAGAGGGGCAAAGAATGTGTAAAATTGCCGTTAATGAAAGATTAAAGCCGATACGCGCCCTTTGATTTGCCGCCGCGCGGCAGTCGCGCCCTTTCGCTTTCGGAGCATAAAAAAGGACCGCCGAAGCGGTCCCGTCTGTCAAAGAAGTCATTCCTTTGCGACATTCTGTTTGTCCGCGTCGCCGCCATCGGCGTCGTCCGCTTTTGCCGCCTCTTCCTTTTCGACGGCAAGCATATACTTCTTCTTGCCGTGCATGAACGCGAAGAACACGGTCAGCACAAGGATGATCAACAGCGCGAGCAGCAGCACCGTATTGCTGAGCGAGCTGGTCGACAGCTTGGACGCGGGCGCGAGCACGTAGATGGAATTTGCCGTCGAGCCGGTATAGTCGTTGTAGTCGTTGAACAGTTCGGAAACCTCGGCGAACAACGATTCGAGCGCGGCGGCATAGGATTCGATTTCGCCCTCGACGTCCGCACGCAGCGCCGCTTTTTGCTCTGCCGACAGCGCTTCAAACGCCGACTTTGCGGTGCCGTATGCGTCCTGCATCGACGTGAGCAACGCAGAATTTTCGTTCGCGTCCTGCAGGTCCGCAAGCGCGTCCGTATAGTTGGTGTTGAGGAAGTTGAACAGCGCGCTGTAATCGATGATGACGCTGCCGTTGTTCGACGTCGCCTGTCCTCCCTGCGAAGAGATGGAATCTATGAGATCCTTGTAGCTCTGCACGGTCTTATCGAGCGCCGTGACTTCGGCTTCGCACTTGGCAATCTGCTGTTTGAGATAGTCTTCGTTGCTCAAAGCCGCGCCCTCTCTGTAGATGCCGTTGACCGCGATGGTGTTTTGCAGCACCCTGAGGCGCGCCAACTCTCCGATCATTCTGCTCTGCACCGCGGCGAACAGCCCGTGCTGCCCCTGATTCGCGCTCGACGCGGTCTTGTTGACAACGTCGGTGACCGAACCGAGGTTGACGGTCGTGACGTCGATCAGCTCGCCGACCGCGTGCAGATAGTCGTATGACGAATAGTTACCCGTATTCATGACGATGGACGCCGCGACATCCGTACCAGACTTTGAATATGTGGTGACGAAATTGTTCATCACCGCATTGAGAATCGCCTGGTTTTCGGTGTCGCCGAAATCGCCAATCGGGTCCATTGTGATCACATATGTGGACGGGACATAGGTCGCATCTCCGCCCTGAGCCTCCGCAGGCACGACGGGCGCGACGCTGATTGCGTGACGGATATCGCCGGTGAGCGTGGCAATCTCCTCTTCGGAATAGCCGATATTGGCGAGCGCCTTGCTGATGTTGTCGGCGGAAGTGAGGTTGGAGATGTCCGCCGCCCTCGACTCGTTGTTGTTGGTGTCGGCGAAATAGAGCGTGCCCTGATAGTAGGTATCGCTTGCGACGACCTTGACGATTGCCAAGAACGACCCGAACACCACCGCGACGATGAGTACGCATATGACAATGGTCACCCAGCTCTTTTTGAGGATGTCGACAAATTGTTTGACGGTCATCCCGTTGTTTTCATGCATATCTTCTTGCATTGGATCCTCCGAAGACTGTTATGCTCGTTTTTTATTATTATAAATCAACCGCGCGCGTTTGACAAGTATTTTTTCGGTATATGAAAAAGCGCGCAAGACGCGCGCCGAGCACTATATCTTCGGTTTTTGCCATGCGACGCGCTTCTCACGCGCCGAAACGCAAGCGCCTATTCCCCGTTTGGCGGCGTGCGGAAGGAAAATTCGCATCCGCAATAATTTTGACGATACAGCCCGTAGCGCGCGGAGAGGCGAATGGAATCGGCATAGCCGTCCCTCTTCTTGAAGTCGTACGGCAGCCATTTCACGCCCGTCTTTTCGCCTGCCTTTTGACCAATCTCGTTGATGAGCGCGCAATTTTTGTGCGGGCTGACGGTGAGCGTGGACGCGAAGTATTCGAACCCGTCCGCCCTTGCCCTCTCCGCGGTCGCGCCGAGGCGCAGCTCAAAACACTTGCCGCACCTTGCGCCGCCCTCGGGCGCGCTCTCGAGCCCCTTTGCGGCGTTCAAAAACGCCTCGTGGTCATAGTCCGCGACGACGCAGCCTACCTCGGGATGCGCCTCGGCAAGATATCTCCTCTCTTCGTCTGCGCGCTTGAGATATTCTTCTTTGGGGAAGATGTTGGGGTTGAAGTAGAACACGGTCAGCTCGAACGCGTCCGCGAGCACCTCTATGCAATGGGTGCTGCACGGCGCGCAGCAACTGTGCAAAAGCAGACGGGGCTTGACTCCCGTCTGTTTGAGCTTTGCAATTTCGGCGTCGCCGAGTTTCGCGTAATTTACGACGTTCAAAACGCCTTCTCCAAAAGTTCGGTGATATAGGTGAAGTTGCTGACGTCCGCGTCATCGCCGCGATATCTGGCGATGACCGCCTCGGCGATCGCGGCAAAGTCGGACTGCACCGCGCCTATCTGCGACAGCTTGGTCGGCAGTTCGGCAAGTTCGGTGACCTTGTCCCAAAACTCGACGATACGCTCGAGCGCGACCTTGTCCCTCGCGTTGAAGTTGGTCGACGCATAGACGTCCTCGCCTGCAATGGGCATAAGCACGCCCTTGAAGATGCGCTCCTCGTTCATCCTTGTGCGGTAGAAATGGGGGAACAAGATCTCGGTCACGAGCATGAGGTCTGCGCCGGTGCGCATCGTGACCTCGGTGACGATGTCGCGGAAGATGCTGCCCCTTGCGTTGTAGTAGGCGACGCCCGCCTCGATGATTGCCGAATAGATGTCCATCCTGTACTCGGCGTCGGCGTTGTGCCTCATTGCGGGGACGAGCGTGTTCATGACCGCATGAATCGCGGACGTCGCGTACGACTGCGCGATCGAGTTTTGGGCGTTGTCTACAAAGCCGAGTATGCCCATGGCAAGAGCGTTCAGTCCCGCCGCGCCGAGCGCCTTTGCGGGCATGATGTCGGTCAGTCTCTTGTCGAGGATGACCGCCGCCGCGCAGCAGCGCCGCGAGTCGAAGTTGTAAAAGAGATTGGTCTCGGGATCGACGATGCGCACGCGCGTCGTCGCCTCGATTCCGCTCGGTATGCCGCACGGC
>CABKMX010000161.1 GCA_902373595.1 uncultured Christensenellaceae bacterium | reverse complement strand
GCGGTCGTATTTGAGCTTGCTGAGGTCGCAGTCCTCGTGTATGCCGCAACCGAACGTCGTGATCATGTCCTTGATCGTGTCGCTTTCGAGTATGCGGTGCAGGCTCGCCTTTTCGACGTTGAGGATCTTGCCGCGCAGGGGCAGGATCGCCTGGAAGCGTCTGTCGCGGCCCTGCTTTGCGGTGCCGCCTGCGGAGTCGCCCTCGACGAGGTATATCTCGCACTTGGACGGATCGCGCTCGGTGCAGTCGGCGAGTTTGCCGGGGAGCGTCGTCGATTCGAGCACGCTCTTGCGGCGGGTGAGGTCGCGGGCGTTACGCGCCGCGTCGCGCGCCTTTTTGGCGTTGACCGCCTTGGTGATGATCTCGCGCGCCTCGCGCGGATTTTCCTCAAAATACGCCTCCAGCTTTTCGCCGAACGCCTTGGTGACGACCGCGCGCATAAAGCTGTTGCCCAATCTCGTCTTGGTCTGCCCTTCGAATTGGGGGTCGATCAGCTTGACCGACACGACCGCGACAATGCCCTCGCGGCAGTCGTCGCCGCTGAGCTTTTCCTCGTTCTTGAGCAGCTTGAGCTTTTCGCCGTAGTCGTTGAACAGCTTGGTCAAGACCGCCTTGAAGCCGTCGAGGTGGGTGCCGCCTTCGTGGGTGTTGATGTTGTTGGCGTACGAATAGATCTGCTCGCTGTAACTGTCGTTGTATTGCATCGCGATCTCGACCTGATAGTCGTCCGCGACGGTGTGGATGTACAGCGGAGTGTCGGGTATGCCTCCCTTGGTGTTGATGCTTTGGATGAACTCGACGATGCCGCCCTCATAGTGGAACGTCTCGCAATTTTCTTTGAGCGGACGGCTGTCTTTGAGGATGATCTTCAGCCCCTTGTTGAGGTAGGCGAGCTCCTGCAATCTGTGGCGGAGCGTCGCATAATCGAAGTCGAGCGTCTCGAAGATCTGGCTGTCGGGATAGAACACGACCTTTGTGCCGCGTCTTTGGGTGTTGCCTATGCACGCGAGCGGTCTTTGAGCGACGCCGCGGTTGAAGCTCATCTTGTACAGCTTGCCGTCTTGTGCGACCTCGACGTCCAGCCACTCGGACAGCGCGTTGACGCACGACACGCCGACGCCGTGCAGACCGCCCGAAAACTTATATCCGCCGCCGCCGAACTTGCCGCCCGCATGCAGCTTGGTCAGCACGACCTCGACTGCGGATTTTCCCTCTTTTTCGATGATGCCGACCGGGATACCTCTGCCGTTGTCGGTGACGGACACCGCGCCGTTTTCGAGGATCTCCACTTCGACGGTGTCGCAAAAGCCCGCCATCGCCTCGTCGATGGAGTTGTCCACGACCTCAAAGACGAGGTGGTGAAGTCCTCTCTCGTCCGTCGAGCCGATATACATGCCGGGTCTCTTTCGAACGGGCTCAAGACCTTCGAGCACCTGAATGTTGCTCTCGGTATAGCCGTCTTGTTTGGACATTTGTACCTCCCTCTTGCACGCGTGCACGCGTATGCGCGCGCTCGCACAAGATTATAATATTTTAACAACCATATTATAGCACACGCCCAGCCTGTCTATCAACCGTTTTGAGCCACATTTTGCCCTCTCCCGTACATCTCCTCGGGAGAAGCCGTTTTCGCGCCCTCAGGCGTTCTATCGCGGCTTCGCCCCGCCCCTTTCCTGTACTTTCCTCGCCAATCGCGGCTTGACGGCTTCCTTCCCTTCTTTTCCGACGCCCTTTTCTCTGCCGGAGCGCATTGAAAAAGCGCCCCTCGGCAGGGGCGCTTTTGTGCGAATTTTTGTCAGTCTTTGTCCTTGTCCTCTTCCTCCGGGGCAGCGGACTGCTCCTCTTTGGCGGACTGTTTGGTGACTATCATCTCGACGATGCGGTGCGAGCTGACCTTTTTGACCTCGATATGCAGTCCGTCCGAATCTATCTCGGGGGTGTCGCCGTCGTCCGGGACGGAGCTCATCACCGAGCACACATAGCCCGAGAAGGTCTCGCAGTCCTCTTTTTCCTCGTCGGGAAGGTCCATATCGAGTGCCTCTTCCACCTTTTCCATCGGCGCAAGCCCGATGATATGCCACTTGTCGTCGGCGATCTTTTCGATTGAATATTCCGACTTTTCGTCCTTGTCCGCCATGTCGCCGACCAGCAGTTCGAGCAGGTCGTTGATCGTGACGATGCCGCTCATGCCGCCGTATTCGTCCAGCACGATCATCACATGCTCTTTGGTGTCCTTCATGCGGTAGAACAGTTCGTTCGCGGGCATGTTTTCGGGCACGAAGACCGCCTGTTGGACCGCCTTTTCCATGACGTTTTTGCGCGACTTGTCTTTGAGGCGGAAGTAGATCTTGGTGTTGAGTATGCCGAGCACGTCGTCGGCGTCCTTGCCGCAGACGGGGTAATAGATGTGGCGGCTGCCGTAGACCGTCTTTTCCCACTTGGAGTCGTTCTCGCCGGTGAACACGATGTCGACGTCTTTGCGGTGGGTGCAGACCTCGCCGGCGGTGTTGTCCTTGAAGTCGAAGACGTTTTGGATGAGTTCGCTCTCCTTCTCGTCGATCTGTCCCTTTTCGCTGCCCGCTTCCGCCATGAGGACGATGTCCTCTTCCGTGACGGTGTTGTCGTCCTCGTCCTTTTTGATGCCGAATATACGCAGCACGGCGTTGGACGACACTGTCAGCAACCACACAAGCGGAGTGAAGACGACAGACACGACTTTGAGCACGCCGGATATGCCGAGCGAATATTTTTCCGCCCACTTCATCGCGACGCGTTTGGGGACGAGCTCGCCGAACGTGATGTTGAAGAACGCGAGCACGATCGTGATAAAGATGACGCACACCGTATTGATTGCGGTGATACCGGCTGAGGACTCGATGCCTGCGGCATTTATGATCGCCTGAGCGAGCGGTTCGGCGAAGAAGTCCGCCGCGAACGCGCTTCCGAGCAAACCCGCGAGCGTGATCGCGACCTGTATCGTCGAGAGGAACTTGGTCGGGTGGGACGTAAGAGAGATGAGCCTCTTCGCCTTTTTGTTGCCGTCGTCGGCTAATTTTTTGAGTTTGTTTTCGTTGAACGAGATGACCGCTATCTCCGCCGCCGCAAACACCGCGTTGAGGACGGTAAGCACTATCTGTAAAACAA
>CABKMX010000160.1 GCA_902373595.1 uncultured Christensenellaceae bacterium | reverse complement strand
GCTTTGGAGCGCGGTGTTTTCAAAGTTGAATTTCGAGAGCGCCGGCGATCTTGCTCCGCATGTCGGCACGGCGGCAAAGGGCGATGACGGCAAGTGGGTTTTGACCGATCCCGACGGCGCGGAGGGGTACGTCTTTTTGGCGGACAACGGCAGGCCGGCGGCTCTCAAATTGGACAGGGCGATGACGGAGCAATTGTTCCGCATCTCGGTGGCGAGGGTGACGAACGATGTGCCGGGCGCATACGGGGACGAAGTCCTTTTCACCTATCCCGAAGACGTAAATCCCGATCTTGCCCATTGTCCCGAGCGCGAGCTGCGCTTGAGGATTGAATTCGGCTATGCGGACGAGAACGACAGGGGCATACCGTTCCCGTTCGCGGACGAGGCGTTCAGAGGCTGTACGTTCGGCTTTGAAGTGACCGCAAGGGCGCTATAAAGCGAAACAGGTCGCAAAAAACGGCAAAAACGCGCGAAATGCGCAAAGGAGAGATATGACGGCAGGTACAAGGCAAAAGATGATCGTGCTCACGCTTGTGGTCGTCATCGCGGTGTTGGCGGTGACGGGCGTTTCGCTTGCCGTATGGATCAGCGGCGACGACGAGGGCGCGTCCTATGACTTCGAGGTTATGGGCTGGGACGACCCGTCGGTGCGGTACTTGCGCTTTTCGGCGAAGGGCGAGGGCGACGAAGATCTTGTGCTCGACTTTGACGACGCCGCAGGCTGTTTCGTCGCAAAGACCGGCGAGACGGAGTACGGCGGCGCGGTGAGCGAAGTGACGGCGGTCGGCTACTACGGCATCATCGAGGAGCTGCTCATCCCGGCGAGCATATTCGTCAAGGCGGACGGCGGAGCGACGGACATTGAGGGCATAAGCGTCGCGGCAAACGCGGTCGACGTCGTCGCGGTGGCGATGCCGAATGTTCAGCAGGACGGCGGCGAGGCGCTGGGGCTGGTGAGCGAGTTGACGATCGGCGCGAATGTGGCGAGCATTTCCGCCCACTCCTTCTCGTACATGGACGCGTTGACCAAGGTGACGTTTGAGCAGCCGGGCGTGGCGGTGGCCTTGGGCGACTATTGCTTTTCGCGTTGCGGCAACTTGACCGAGGTCGTCAAGGTCGGCAGGACCGTTGAGAGCGGCAAAGGCTGTTTTGAATAACGACACATTTGAGGCGTAAGCCACACATTTTCGGACATTTTCGGCGGTTTTGTACTATTTTCAAAAATTATAAAAATGGATATTGACATATCCGCGGATTTGTTATATTATATTATATATAACAAGCGCGCATTGAGCATTGTGCATTGTGCATTGTGCATCGAGCATTGAGCATTGAGCATTGAGCATTGTGCGTTGCGCGTTGATAAGGCGAATCAGGGAGAATTGTGAGATGAGAAAGGGTTTGGCATTGACCACTGTTTTCATGGCGATAGTCATCGCCGTGGTCATCGTTGCCTCGACATTTGCATTTTTCTCCAACGTACCCGACAAGACCGTCGTCACGATCGGCGCCAACGACGACTTTTCGATCAGCCTCGGCGACGCGGTCGGCACGGCGCGGCTTTTTCCGCAAACTCCCGTTTCGGACAACAGCGGCGGCGCTTCCGGCGAAAAGTACGCGTCCGTGACAATCGAATATACCGTTGCGGTCGAGGGCGCGGAGTCGATCACGCTGAGGGTGTCCGACTCCTACGCGTGGACGGGCGTCGACGCGGACGTGCAGGACTACGTCAAATCGCACATCAAATGCAGGCTCTATGCCGGCGAGCAGCCGCCCGAATGGGGCGCGGCGGAATACAAGTTGCCGAACATTAACCCGGGCGCGACGGGGAGGGTGACCCTCGACGTGATGCTCGACCTCAGCGAGGAGCTGGCTCCGCCAGAGCTGAAGGGCGCGACGCTCACGGTGCGCGTGGGCGTAGAAAAGACGACATCGGGCGAGAGCGCCTGAACATAAAGGGAAAAGGGAAAGGGAAGTTATGACACATTCGTCGACAAGGACAAAATTGATCGCGGCGATCACCGTTTTGGCGGTGGCGCTTGCGTGCGTCTTTGCGGCGATTTTCTATACGCGCACGGGCGAAAAAAACGACGCGCCCGTCCAAAGCGGCGAAAGCGCAAGCGAAACTTCGTCCGTCTTCCCTCTCGATTACGGCGACCCGGTCGAGAACACGGTTCCGAGCGGCGCGACCGCAATTTCAAATGTCGATCAATTGATCTCATTCATCAACGGTACCGACTCATACGGCTATCTCACAACAAACATCGAATTGCGCTCATGGCCGTATACGGACAGGGTAATCGAAAGCAATCAGACCTTGGACGGCAGAGGCAAGACCATCACGATTGTGAACGACAGAGACAATCTCGACTCTGTCTACAATTCTAAATGGGGCGGTACGCATATAGTTACAGGCGCCGCACAATTTGAGCAATGGTGGGGCAATTACGGAGACAATTCCGAAAGCGCAAAAGTTACGTTGCCGGGAGGGCAAAAGGCATACGGTGTCAGCGATCTTGCTTCCGCAAACTATGGCACGATCAAAAATCTCAAAGTGGTCATGAACGGATATGTAGGTAACGATGACCCCGACCTTAAAGACCACATTGTGACCATGAGAGAGGACGGACATGTTGCGATGGGCGTGCTCGCCGGTTATAACGCGGGCAGCATCATCAACTGTTCCGTCACCGTCAACGACAAATACGGCATCGTTCCCAGCCCGTATGCGGTCGTAGGTCAATCCAACATTCAAAAGGTTTCCTATCAAGGCATGACGGCGGTCGGAGGTATTGCCGGCTACAATTCGGGCAACATATTGGGCAGCAGCGTTTCGCTCAATGCGGATATTGGCATTTTCCGTAGCAATTTGGGGATTGATACATCGTGGCCGTATAACAGCCATAAACGAATCCTTTCGCTTTCAACGGAAAGCAGTTCGGTCGGCGGCGTTGCCGGCATTAATGACGGCGGGACGATCAGTGGCATCAACGCTTATGGCGGCGATTGTAAGGTCTACAATGACGCTTGGCACAATCAAACGAGCTATTCCGGTTTGGTCGTAGGGCTCGGCAACGCGACCGCGACCAACGCCACTTACAAACTCTCGGGGGCATACGGTGCCGGTGTCGATTGGACGATCCGACCCGGGACGATC
>CABKMX010000159.1 GCA_902373595.1 uncultured Christensenellaceae bacterium | reverse complement strand
CCGCACGGCAGCAAAAACAGCGGCACATCCAATCCGCCGTACCTGACGCGCTTGACAACGGAATCGTACCGAAACATCTCGAACGCATTGGCGTTTTGTCCCAGCATCAGCTTGACCGCCTTTGCGACGTTGACGACCTCGGGACCGCCGAGACCGAGAATGCAGTCGCAGTCCAGCTGCTTGAACTTTTTGACTGCGGCATCGCAGTCGGCGGGCACTCCGGTCACGCCCGAACAGAAGCCGATGATGCGGATGTCGTCCTCCTGCATCGCCCTCTTGACCTCGCGGAAGTACCCCAGCCTCTGCGCATACTCGTCCATGATGACGAGAGGACGCGAGACGTTTTTCTCCTTCAATTCAAAGCAGAGATTGGCGAGCGCATTGCTGCCGCCGAGCAGTTTTGTCGGCGCCAAAAACGAAAACAACTGAGATGATTTTTCCGTACCCGTGTTCATGATCACCATATACTCCTCAATATGTCCGCAACGTCTTTGGCTGTGACCGCAGCGGGATCGGTCATCAGCGCATAGTCGCCGAGAACGACGTTCGCGACCGCTTCGAGCTTGGTTTCGTCGTCGACGATCTCGCTCAATTTGAGCGGCAGTGCCGCCTCTTTGGCGAGGCGTTCAAACAGTTCTTTGACCACATCGACCAGCTTGCGCGCGCGCTCTTCCGCCGCTGTCATCGCATAGCTGTCGTCGCCGATCAAATAGTACAGCGCCTGAGCATAGTCCGCCGCGCACGCGTCTATATTGAATGCGAGCACTGCGGGCAACACTATGCCGACATAGTCCTCGCGGCTGCCTCCGCAGACGACGGCAAGCGCGTTCTCCAAGGCTCGGGCAAGCCCCGCGCCCGCGACGTTGCAGGCGAGCCCCGACAGGATGCCCGCCTGTCTCAGCTGCCAATACGCCGCCCTGTCCGACGGCGCGTTGAGCGCGCGGTCGAGGCTGTCGCGGATCGCCCTGATCGCGAAAAGATCCATACATTTTGTCAGCTTGCGCGCGTTGACCGAGACGAACGCCTCGATGCTGTCGGACAGCACCAACGCCGCGCCCTTGATCGTGGAGACGGCGTTGACGTCTTCGCCCGTCTCTATGTCGACGGCGCAGATATCTGCGCAGCCCGAGACCGCGCGGAACTCTCTGCCCTCGCCGTTTTCCTTTTTGAGGTAGGCGTTCATCGTGACGCCGGACGAGGTGTCGATGCCGGACGGAACGGCGGCAAACGGGATCGTCATCTTCTTTTTGGCGATGTCGACGCCGGCGATGGAGTCGAGGTCCGCTTCCTGCGAAGAGAGCAGCATCCTCAGCGCCTTTGCGGTGCCGATCGTCGCCTCGCCTCCGCAGGCAATGATGCCGTCGCAGACGTTGATGCGGTACAGCTCGCGCAACTCGTAGACCGCGGAATAGGACGCGACGTCGCGCTTTGCGACATAATTCGCTCCCGGTCTCAGTCCGGTGGCAATCAGAGCGATCCTCAGTCTGTCTGCGAGTTCGCTCTTGTCTGAGACGGCGTCGGTGATGAGAAGCACGTTGGTCGCGCCGTGCGAGCGCATCTCTTCGCCCAAGACCCCGAGCGCGGTCTCGCCGCTGATGATGCGCGGCGACGCCGGGATCTCGTAATAGATGTTATCCTGTCTCTTTTTCATCACAGCCTCCCGAACAGCGTGACAAAGCGGAGCTTGTGCACGTTTGCATTGCGTTTGAGCAGCGGTCTGCCGTTGCGTCTGAGAAAGTTTTTGGTCATGATGTAGTTGGCTACGAGGTCGAAAAAGCGCGACAGCGTCATCAACTGCGACGTGTCGCCGCCCGTCATCGTCAACCCTTGCGAAAAGCATGCCGCAAGCGATTTTTGTCCCGAAAAGAACTTGCGCGCGACGTCGCTGTTCTTGAACCTGATGTCGAGGTCGGGACGCGGCGCTCTGCCGGGCGAGCAAACCTCGAACTCGCCGTCGTTGCTGCGCACGAAAATCTCGGCGCCGCCGGGAGCGGTGCCTATCCTCGCGACGAAACCGTCGCGGATTTGCGCAAATACCGCCGCCGTCTCGGCGTCGTACTTACAGCAAGCCTTGCACGCCCTGCCCATATAGAAAATGTTGACGGCAAGCAGCACTTTTTGGATGGTCTTGATACTGTCGGCATTCATATTCTTCTTCTCCGATACGATTCAAGTATAACATATGCGCAAGCCGCTGTCCATACCGCAAACGCGGACGCGCGCTCTTTTTACAAACAATTTACATGGGAGCGGCAGCGCCGTTTTTTCTCAACCTCTTTAAAACGGTTGCCATGCGCTCAAAAATGTGCTATATTCGGTGGTACGGAAGGTTTTCGGAGAACACTTCCGAATAAAAAAACCGAGGTATTTTATGAAAAAGCAGCACATCGTCAGGTTGTGCAGAGCGGGCATTTTCGCCGCTCTCTATGTAGTTTTGACGCTCCCTTTCGTCACCGTCACGATTTCCGAGATCCAATTCCGCCCATCCGAAGCTCTCACGATGCTCCCCTTGTTGTTCCCCGAGGCGATACCGGCGCTGTTCATCGGCTGTATGCTCGCCAATTGGGTCGCGGGCGGCGCGATACTCGACATCTTTTTGGGCGCGGTCGTCACGCTTGTCGCGGCGGTCTGCACTTGGCTTGTCGGCAAGTTCGTCCGCAATTTCAAATTGTCGCTGTTCGTCGGAGGGCTGTTCCCCGTCCTGCTCAACGCGTTGATATTGCCGGGGATATGGCTGGTTGCATACGGCCAGCAGGAGTTCGGATATTGGCTCAACGTCGCGTTTTTGCTCGCGTCCCAATCCCTCGTCGTCTACGCGCTCGGCGTTCCGCTCACGCTCGCGGCGAAGGCATATCTCAAACACACCGGCAAGGCGCTTGCCGCAGAGGGCGCGTCCTCGACTTCCTCGCAGCGTGCAGAAGAGGACGAAAAAGAGGAATAACCGCATACATGTCGCTATTTTACACAAAGGTCGCTCCTTTCGGGGCGCCCGTTTTCTCTTTTTCGGACGGGACATGCCCGCCGCGACGCTTGTCTCAAATGCCTAAGCTCACTCGGAGGTGTCGTTCTTCTCCCTCTTGTCCGAGCCGAGGAAGAACAGCGCGACGACGCCTGCGGACGTATGCGCGCCGATGACGGGACCGATATCGTCGATTACGACC
>CABKMX010000158.1 GCA_902373595.1 uncultured Christensenellaceae bacterium | reverse complement strand
GACTTGCCCACGCCCTCACAGCCCTCAAATGTGACAAACTTACCTTTCATAATTCTATTTTACCACAACGACGCGCCCGTTTACAAGTCCGAAAAGCAAATGTGCGTTTTCGGACAGATATCGCACGTCCTCGGCGGTGAACACCTCGCCTCTTTGAATGAACGGCACTCCGGGCGGATAGAGCCCCACCTCAGCCGCCGCTACCCTTCCGCACGCCTCGGACAGAGCGACAAACTCGACCGCGCCGCGCGCATCTTTCCTTTCCCTCTCTGTCGGGACGGGCGACTTCGGGAGCCTTCTTGTCGGCTTGAACTCTTTCAACGCCTGCGCCAGCAGAGGCAGTTTGGACGCGTTGCCTCGCGTCAGAATGAACACCGCTCTGTCCGCAATCGCCGCCTCGGGATAGATGCCCTTTTGGGTCAAAAACGAGGTGAGCTCCGTCGCGTCGTAACCATCGTTAATCAACACCAGTCGGGAAAAATCATCAGACAGGACGACCTTGTATCCGCTCGCGTTTTCTGCCTCGAACTTGCGTCTTGCGGCGAGGATGTCGGCAAAGATCTCTTCGCCGTCCCTCTCATAGACCGCCCTTGCAAGGTCCATCGTCGCCATCGTGAGATAGGAAGGCGACGTGGTGTGCACGAGCGAGCGCGCGTAAGCGGCTTCGTCCGCCAAGCGGTCGTCCTCGACGGTCATCAACGCGCCGCCGCCCATGACGGGCAGCGTCTTGTGCATGCCGTAGATCGCGACGTCCGCAAGAGTCAGGCGGGGCAATTTTTTACAAAAGGGGAAATGCGCGCCGTGCGCCGAATCGGCGACGAGAGTCACGCCCCTTTCCTTGCAAAACTTCGCGAGCGGTGCGTCGTCGGCTACGCATCCGAAGTAATCGACATAGTTGAAGAACGCAGTGCCTCCGCGCGCGTCGGACGCGGCGAACGCCTCGATGCCGTCAAAGCAGACGGGCTCAATGCCGAGCAGCGCGCATCCGCCGTAAAAGCTCTTGTGCAGCCTGCCGATCGCCCACACATTGCCCTTGTCCCTCGCGATCGCGAGCGCGGTATGCATTGCGCTTGTCGCGCCTGCGGTGAAGAACAGCGCGTGTTTTGCGCGGTACGCCCTCGCGGCGAGCCTTTGCGCGTCGGCGATCACGCCATCGGGCGACAGCATGTTGTCCAGCCCGTCGATCTCGGTCAAGTCCCACCTTGCGCAAGACAGCACGCCCGCTCCCTCGCCCGAGTGTCCGGGCATACAGAAGCGCGCGACCGCCTTTGCGGCGGCATTGTCAATCGCATTGTAAAGCGGTGCGTCGTATCTTTGCATAAAAAAGCAGTCTTGCGACTGCTCTCCTTTTATTTGCCTATCGGCTTCATTGTCGGGAACAGAAGCACGTCCCTGATGCTTGCCTGGTCGGTCATGAGCATGACCAGACGGTCGACGCCGATGCCGAGGCCGCCTGTCGGGGGCAGACCGTACATCAACGCGTTGATGTAATCTTCGTCCATCATCTGCGCCTCTTCGTCGCCCTTTTCGCGCTGTTTGACCTGCGCGAGGAAGCGCTCTTTTTGGTCGAGAGGGTCGTTGAGCTCGGAGAAGGCGTTGCCCATCTCGCGCGCGGTGATGAAGAACTCGAAGCGTTCGGTCAATCTCTTGTCGGACGGCTTGCGCTTGGCGAGCGGCGACACCTCGACCGGATAGTCATAGACGAACGTCGGCTGGACGAGTTGTTCCTCAATCTTTTGATCGAAGCACTCATACAGCAATTTGCCCCACGAGACATCGTCGTCGAACTCGACGCCCTTCGCCGTTGCGGCGGCTTTGAGCGCGGGCATATCCTCGCTGTCGAAGTCGATGCCGAGATACTCTTTGACCGCGTCGATCATCGACAGTCTGCGCCACGGCGGCGTGAGGTCGATCTCCTGCCCTTGGTAGGTGATCTTGGTCGTGCCCTTGACGGTCATCGCGACGTGTTCGAAGATGTGCTCGACGAGGTCCATCATGCCGTGGTAGTCGGTGTACGCCTGGTACATCTCGATCATCGTAAACTCGGGGTTGTGTTTGGTGTCCATGCCCTCGTTGCGGAACATGCGGCCCAGCTCATAGACCTTCTCGAAGCCGCCGACGATGAGGCGCTTGAGATAGAGTTCGGGCGCGATACGCATATACATATCGATGTCGAGGGTGTTGTGGTGGGTGATGAACGGACGGGCGGACGCGCCTCCGGCGATCGTGTTGAGAATCGGAGTCTCGACCTCGACGAAACCCTGCCCGTCGAGATAGGACCTGATTGCGGTGATGATGCGGCTGCGCGCGACGAACACCTGCTTGACCTCGGGGTTGGAGATGAGGTCGACGTAGCGTTGACGGTAGCGCAGGTCTGCGTCCTTGAGTCCGTGGAACTTCTCGGGCAGCGGCAGCAGCGACTTGGACAGCAATTCGACCGACGTGCAATGGACGGAGATTTCGCCCATCTTGGTCGTAAAGACTTTGCCCTTTACGCCGATGATGTCGCCGATGTCCGTCTTTTTGAATGCGGCGTACGCCTCTTCTCCGAGGTCGTCGCGGCTGACGTACAGCTGGATGGTGCCGGTGCAGTCGAGCAGGTGCGCGAAACTTGCCTTGCCCATCACTCGTTTGGAGATCATTCTGCCGGCAAGCGAGACGATCTTGTCTTCGTAGTCGGCGTACTTGTCCTTGATGACTTGGGCGTAGGCGTCCTTGTCATAGCGGACAATCTCGAAGGGGTTGCGGCCCTCTTCGACGAGTTTGGCGAGTTTTTCGCGCCTGATCTTGATGAGTTCTCCTAAGTTTTGTTGTTCTTCCATTACTTGCTGATGTCGACGATGGTGACCTCGTACGGCTCCTCCGCCGAGACGATGGCTTTTTCGCCCTTTTTCTTTCCGAGAATTGCCTCCGCGAGGGGGCTGGTGTTGCTAATTTTGTTCTGTCTGATGTTCGCTTCGGCGTTGCCGACAATCTGATAGGTCTCTTCGCCGAACTCGTCCTTGATTTTGACGGTGCAGCCGAGGGTGACCTTGTTGGACGTCTTGGCGTCCTCGATGATGACGGCGCGCTCGAGCTCGTCCTCTATGCGTTTGATATCCGCCTCGATGATGCCCTGCTCTTCCTTTGCGGAATCGTATTCGGCGTTCTCGGACAGGTCGCCGAG
>CABKMX010000157.1 GCA_902373595.1 uncultured Christensenellaceae bacterium | reverse complement strand
TTGGCGGAGATAGGTTTCCGTTTTGTGCCTTTTCGTAAAGGTCTTGTTTTGCGAAGCGGTTGCTCCGCCCTATCATATGATATTCGCGCTTATGCACGCGAACGCATTGACAATTCTCTCAACTCGCGAACACGTTCGCCAACCTCTTTTTGGGTTTACTGAACGCGCTGCCGCCGAAGAGCGTACATCCGGCGTCGACGAACCATTGCAAATTGGTCTTGTTGACCACGTTGCCGACGACGAAGACGGGGTCGAACTCCTTGGTCGCCATGTGGAAAAGCGACAGCATCGACTTGTTGCTCTCGTTGAAGTAGCGGTAGTCGATGAGGTAGGCGTCCGGGCGGTACTTGGCGATGACGTCGACCGGGGCGCGTTCGATGCCCTCGATCATGATCTTGGCGCCGCGCTTGCGGAGGAAGTTGAGCCCCATACGGCTGTTGCGTTCGCCGAACGCCTCCAAAGCGTAGATGTCAAAGCACATATACAGATTGGGCAGGTCGGACTGCGCCAGCCGGTGGACGTTGCCCTCCTCGAGCAGCCTCGCACTGAGCTTGTAGATGAAAGGTACGTCGTGATAGGTGATCACGTCTTGTGAGAAGTTGGCGAGCGCCTGAAAATTGAGAACCTCGATCCTCGAACTCATAGACGCGGCAGGAACGTACTGCCAAGGGTAAAGTTTGCCCAAGACCTCGTCCTCGAGGATCTGCCACACTTCGATTGCCCCGATCGCACCCTCGTTGTCGAAGTAGGGTGTGTAGCAATACGAAATCGGCTTTTTGACGACTTTCCCTCTAACCATTCTCACCTAATTCCCGCCGATACCCCCTTTGAGGGGGAATATCATATTTCTATCATATGACAAATTCCGCCGTCTGTCAAGAAGAAAATGAAAAATTTTAAGCAATTGTTAATGTTCCACGCCCTCAAAGTTGTGTTTCACGGCTCCAACCGCCCTTTCGGGCGCGTTTTCGTGGCGCCGCCTAAGGTTAGGCGAAAAACAAAAATTGCGGATATGTTTCGACTTTTGCACCCGGGATCGCCGAAAATTTAACACACTTCTCCACGATCGCCGATCTGTTAGCCACATTTGTTGCTTATCGTACAGTTTCCAAAAAATTTTTGCGCGCCGCATGCGCCTCAAACTTTGAGAACGGCTCTTTTCACCCTCAAAAGTCGGCATTTTGCGCCGCCGCGACGTTTGAGACGCCCCTTCTTTCCTCTCGCGCTTTTGCGCTTCGCGCGTTGCCCGTCCGTGTGCGGCGTCAGGCGTTGCGCTTGTCAAATCGACCTACCCCGCTCCGCGACTTGCCTCGCCGCGCGATTGCGCCGCCGGCGATATCGTCGTCAAAACCTCCGCGCTCTCGCGCAAGCCGCAATCGGACAATCGCCGCCGCTCGCGCGCGTATATCTTCGCAGCCACAGACATTGTAATATTGTCTTGTTATCCGTTTTTCTATTATCATAACCTTGTAATATCAAATATCATTAACGTATCATTCCAAAGCAAAAGTTGCAAAGCAACGGCGCAATCGTTGTTTTGCCGCAACGCCGGAGCCGGGCGGCTCAAAGCTCCAAATCCTTTGACCGTGCTCTCGGCAGGCGCGTAACATATCCGTTAGCCGTTTGCGGTGCCGATTCGGGTTTCGCAATCAAGCACTCTTTCGCCGGGCGCGTATCATATCCGCACTTCCACATATGCTACTTTTCGGGGGCTCGGTCAAGAATTTTGTCAATTGCCTTGACAACGCTTTGCGCGTGGCTTATAATATAGGTACAAAACCAAAAATAACTTAGGAGGTTATATTATGAAAAAATCTCATCTGTTGTGGAAGATTCTCGTCGTAGTGATGATTGTCTCCGCAATGATGGCAACTTTCGTCGCTTGCGGCCATGATTGCGCCAAAGACGGACACATCGACGAAAACGGCGACTACTGGTGCGACGCCTGCGGCGCTGCAATTCAACACCAGCACGCAGACGCGAATCGCGACCGTAAGTGCGACCTTTGCGGCGCGGATGTCGATCCCTGCGGACTCGGCAACCACGTAGACGCGGACAACAACCACAGATGCGACGAGTGCACCAAGATCTTCGGCGCGGAAGAGGGTTGGAACAACTTCTTCGCGGATCTCGACAAAGTCGTTGACAGCATGGGCACGATGGGCGACCTCGCCACGATGGGCGGCAACGTCACCGCGAACATCTCCTTCGATCAAGCGGAGTACACCGACAAGGAAGGCAACAAGACCGAAGCGAGCAGCCACGACATCGAGGTCAAGGTTGACTTCGGTCTCGAGTTGAGAGAGTTCGCCGATACCGAAATTACCAGCGGTTCCGAGAACGCTTTCGGCGTCACCATCACCGACACCGTGGGCGAGACGACCACGACTCTGCTCGGCCTTTGGTATGTCGACAACGGCAGCGCAAAGGACAACTACATCCTCGCCAAGTTCGGCGAAGAGGTGTTCAAGATCAACGCTCCCAGCCTTGCGGAGACTTTCAACACCTACCCGATCAGCGTAAATGTCGATATAGCCGACAAGGTCAACGAAGTGGGCGCGATTGACGCGAGCAGTGTCACCAGCATTGTTGCCGGCATCCTGCCCCTCGACGTCAAGAGCACCGCGACCAGCACGACCTATTCCATCGCGCTGACCGACTATCTGTTCAACAAGGTCACTCCCCCGATGACAGACGCTGCTTATGGCATCGGCGGCTTGCTGTCTCAAGGTTTGGGCACCATCCCGGCGATCACCAAGGTTCTCCAGGCAATCGGTCTCGGCAGCGATTTGCTCGCTACCCTCGACGCGCTGCTCCCCGGCCTCACCCTTGACGTCACCTTCAACAAGGACGCTGCCGGCAACACCACCGGCGCCGCAATCGGCATCGGCATCGCAGGCGAGGCGATGAGCGTCGAGCTCTATCACCCCGAGAGCGGCAAGACCGACGGCTTGATCTATGACATCTTCAAGACCGAAGCCGACGCGGACAACGGCACCATCATCATCAATGACGGCTTCGGCGACATCACTTTGGATGTTGCGCTCAGCTATAAGTTCGGCAGCAACAGCGACCAAGCGGGCTTCCCCTACTCCACCGCTGTCAAAGCAGCGTACACCAAAGCCGAGACAGACTTCTTCACTGAAACCGAACCTGAAAAAGTCAAAGAAATCGGTTTGATCAACGCG
>CABKMX010000156.1 GCA_902373595.1 uncultured Christensenellaceae bacterium | reverse complement strand
TTCAAAAAACAGCACAATCCGTACTTTTGTCAAATTTCAGTGAAAACCATGTCCCAAAAGCTCAAAGCGGCTTGCGGTCGGCAAGAGCGCGCGACAGCGTGACCTCGTCCGCGTACTCTATGTCGCTGCCTATCGAAATGCCGCTTGCAATCCTCGTGACCTTGATCCCCATCGGCTTGATGAGCCGCGCGAGATAGACCGCGGTCGCCTCTCCGTCCACGTCCGGATTGGTCGCCATTATGACCTCTTTAACTCCGTCCAAACGCGCCAAAAGCTCTTTGACGCGGATGTCGTCCGGCCCCTGCCCGAGCAGAGGATTGAGAGTGCCGTGAAGGACGTGATAGACCCCGTCGAAGTCCTTTGTCTTCTCAAAAGCGGCGATATCTTTGGGGTCTTTGACCACACAGATTACGCTCTTGTCGCGTTTGAGACAGAGATCGCAGACCTCTTTTTCGGAATAGCCGCCGCAGACGGTGCAATAGCCGACGTTACGCTTTGCGTCGACGATTGCGGACGCAAACTCCTCCGCCTCCGCTTGGGTCATATTGATGACGCGATATGCGAAGCGCTGCGCCGTCTTTGCACCCACTCCGGGCAGCTTGGTGAACTGCGCGACCAGCCTGTCGAGCGCCTTGATGTTGCTCAAAATCCCAACCCCGAGAACGCGCCCATTCTCTTTTCCGTCTCCTCGTCGGCGAGCTTTTGAGCCTCGTTGATTGCCGCAACGATGAGATCTTCGAGCATCTCAACGTCGTCGGGGTCGACCGCTTCGGGTTTGATCTTGATCGAAACAATCTTCTTCTCGCAAGTCATCGTCACTTCGACCATGCCTCCGCCCGAAACCGCGGACACCTCGAGCGTCGCGAGCTCCTCTTTGGCTTTCGCCATTTCCTGCTGCATTTTCTGCGCTTGGCGCATGATCTGCTGCATATTGCCCATTCCACCGCCGAAACCGCCGAATTTACCCATTGTCGTCATCTCCTTTTTTAACAGTTACTTTGTCGCTGCCGAAAATCTGTTCGGCGCGCTTGATTTTTGAATCCATAGGGTCCTCGACTTTCTCTTTGACCCTGACTTCGAAGCGCGCGATGAACGGATACATCTCCCTCATCACCGCCTCGATATCCGCCGTGCACGCGCGCATGAGCGCCGCGTCGCCCTCGCCGTCCGCCGAGAACACCAATACATTGCCCTCTACGGCGAAATTGGCGGACTTGACGTGGTTGATATACTCGTATTCGACAGGTCTGCCGCGGCGGAGCAATTCCGTCTGAACCGCGCCGACAATCGCCCTTGCGTCCGCGTCGGGACGTGCCGTCTCCGCACCTGCAGTCGCGACAATCTTCACGCCGCCCATCATCGACTTTTCGAGCTTTTTGAGCCTGACAATCACACCGGCGAGATCAAGCGAAGCGAACTCGTCGCACGCCTTGGCGACAGCCGTCTCGATGACGAGCGCCGGGTCGACGCCGTATCTCATATCGCTGTCGACGGACGCGAAAATCTCGAGACATCTCGTCAACTTTGCGTTGTCGTAACTGCGCGCGACCTCGATTGTGCGGTCGAGCAGCTGCTCGGGCAACGTGAGCATTTCGCCGGGATTGCGGCAATTGAGGCAATAGATCATGTTGGAGAAAACTCCGCACAGATCGGAAGCGAGTATGCGCGCGCTCTTGCCCTCTCTGATTGTCTTTTTGACCGCTGTCAACGCGTCGTCCACTCTGCCTGCGAGGATGTCCTCGGCGAGCCTCAGCACCGCCTCGGGTGAGCTCGCGCCCAACACCTCGAGCACGTCGTCGTACGTCACTTCGTCCTCGCTGTAGGACATGCACATCTCGGCGAGCGAAAGACTGTCTCTGACGCATCCGCCCCCTGCCTCGGCGATGAGACGGAGCGCCTCAATCTGATACGCCTTGCCTTCTCTGTCGAAGATTGCGCTGAGAAGCTTGGCAATCTTGTCCGTCGGGACGAGACGGAAGTCAAACCTTTGGCAGCGCGACAAAATGGTCGCAGGCACCTTTTGTATCTCGGTGGTCGCGAGAATGAACACAATGTGTTCGGGCGGCTCTTCCAGCGTCTTGAGAAGGGCGTTGAACGCCTGCGGCGTCAGCATGTGCACCTCGTCGACGATGTAGACCTTGTACCGTCCCTGCAATGGCGCAAACTTGACCTTTTCGAGCAAGTCTCTGATCTCGTCTACGCCGTTGTTGGACGCGGCGTCCATCTCGATTATGTCCATATTGGACGGCTGCAAAAGCGCCTTGCAGGTGTCGCACTCTCCACACGGCGAACCGTCGGCGAGAGGATGTTCGCAATTGATTGCGCGGGCGAAAATCTTCGCCGTCGTCGTCTTTCCGGTGCCTCTCGAGCCGGTGAAAAGATAGGCGTGCGAAACCGCACCCTTGCGAATTTGGTTGGCGAGAGTGCGGATGATGTGCTCCTGCCCGATCATCGTCGAAAACGAATCGGGGCGATATTTGCGATATAGCGAAATGTAAGCCATTATCTCCCTGTCCGAATACGCTCCCCTCGTCGGGGAGCGTTCGGTAACGGAATTGTCTGTTGATTATTCCTTTTTGTCGTCGTCGGACTTTTGCTCTTCGTCGTCCGATTTGACCTCGGTCACTTCGACGACCTCTTCGCTGACTTCGACTTCGTCGACGGTCTCGGTCACGACAGCCTCTGTCTCGACGGTCTCGCCGTAAACTTCAGCCTCTTTCTGTCTCTGCAACTCTTCGAGAGCGGCGTCGGACACGCTCTTGATCTCATCGACCTTGACCATCAACTCTTCGACGGTGGACAGTCCGAAGATCTGAGCGACTTGGAGGAGCGCCTCTTCTCTCTTGACCGGGTCAATCACGGCAATCGTCTCGACGAACTCGTGGTGAACGGTCGGGTTGGGATCGCCGGCGACAATCTTACGCGCAAGCACTCTTGCAACCGCTTCTTTCTGCTTCTTCTCGGTGAAGGTGTAGAAGAACAGCGGAATAGCGCAGGCGAACATGGACAAACCGCAAAGCAGCGTCGTCGCCATCCAGTTGCCTTCGAGGACGTGCTGGAATCCTTCGCTGTAGTAGGTCGCGTCGTCGACCGGTTTGAGCGCCAGCGAGCTGTCATAACCGTAGTTGCCGAGAACCATCAGCGTGACGAACGCGGTCATAGCCATACCGATCTTGGAGATGAAGGTCTGCAGCGAG